>JAJZOC010000032.1 GCA_021852095.1 bacterium
TTCCTGCTCTTTTCCTAAACCTGATGCCGCCTGATCCTGCTTCTGACTAACTGCTTGGGTTGGTTGAGCCGCTGGTTGATTTTGAACAGTTCCGACTGGATTTTGAAAAACCTGATCATCCGGAACCTGATTTTGTCCACCAACTAACGGATTAACTTTTGCTTGCCCCTCGAAGCCTTGGCGAAGTGGGAAATTTTGAATTTGGTTATCGTCCATACACATCATCATAGCACTAACAAAAACCATAAACAATTATTCTATGCGGCAATTAGATTACAATTGTCTCTAGTTAGAACAGGAGACCTCTTTACTTCCGCAATGTTGACACTGCTCTAGCAACTCATCTTTAGGTCTAATGTTAATTTCTCCGCATGCCGGACACTTAAAAGTTCTTTCTCCGTATTTATCTGGCTCGAGACTACCAAATTCAGAGACTGAAAACGGCGAATCATCCGTATCCGCTCCTGATTTACCCGGACAGCCGCCTACAACCTGACGTACCTTTCTCTTCTCATAATACCCGCGCTCTATGTAAGACGGTCGATAATTTTTAAAAGTTCTATATTCCAATCCCATTTCTTTTTTCTTTCTGTTTTCCCAAACATCATCTGCAAAGTTAAGGATCGCATTAAATGAACCGGCATCTCTCCTAAAAATATAATCCTCAATAAAAGTCGAGTTTTCAACCACTGTCCAAATTTCTTTAAACTCTTCCGGTGTCATATATTCATGCTCCTGATGCAATCTATGGTGAATTTCCTCTGCGGTAACGGACATATCTCCGACAAAAATCGGATTGGCTAAAAAATCCGCAGCTGTTCTAAAATCTCTATAGACATTAAAAAAGTTTCTGTAATCTTCAATTTCTAAACCGGAGCTGTACCGCGACATTTCCACATATCGTTTCCTGTTTTTCTCTTTAAGAACAAAAATATCATAGAAATTATGATTATACCTTGAACCCTCCTCCCCTTTTGGAGAAACAGATAGAATTTTACTGCCGAGAAAAGTGTTAGGATCGGAACAAAAAGGATCTATTACTTTCTCAAAACCGACTACTTCCGCATCTTCCCGATCATTATCAACAGGATTAGGATCTACGCTTTGAATATAGTCCCTTCCTCTTTTGACAACTTCAATAAAAGGCTCTGTTGTACCGACTCTACTCAAATGACCGTTAACAATCTCATATTCAACCGTTGAAACCAACACATTAAAACGTTCTTTTAAATGAGTTTCAAGTTGAGTCTTAATAAAGCCCGTATCTTTTTCTTTCTGATCAAAAGAAGTATTATATTGTAAGATTTTTTCTCTCTTATCTCCTCGCAATCTTTCTGCAACAACCATAAAAAACTCCCTTGCCCTTCCGAAGCGTAAGCGTTGGAGGGTCGAGAGTTCCTCTTTACTTCTGCTTCGGAAGACTTTTTCTACCAAGTCAAACTTGGCAATGGGGATCCGACTATATCCCACTTCGCACAAGGCTTCGCGGGATCCTCCCGTAGCTTTAGCGAAGGAGGACGGCTGCGGCACAGTGCCGGAATTACACCGACTTCACCCTTGCCCGCCGCTAAAGCGCTCTTTGCAGCGTGTATGAATAATACTGAAAAGCTGCAAAGTAAGCTTAGGCTGGCCAAATTATTTCTTTTTTCTTTTCCTTATAATTAACAAACCTTGCCATAGTAAATAACAGATCCGATAAGCGATTAAGATATTTAATAATGTTTTCGTCAATTTCCTCTTTATCTGCCAACTCAACTATTCTTCTTTCTGCTCTTCTACAAATAGTTCTTGACAGATGAAGAAAAGAACCTGCTTTTGTGCCCCCGGGAAGGATAAAATTTTTTAAAGGAGGCAAATCTTTCGTCATTTGGTCTATCAACTTTTCAAACTCCTTCACTCGAGAGTTGAGAATTGAGACTTGAGAATTGAGAGTTAAATTTGGGTTAGCAAGCGCGGATCCAATATTTAAAAGGTCATTTTGAATTTTTAAAAGTTCCTTCTTTATACTTAATACTTTATACTTTATGCTTAATACTGCAATCGCTACGCCAATGACAGAATTCAACTCATCAACCGTTCCGTAAGTTTCAACCCGAAGATTATATTTGGCAACGCGCGCACCGCCAAAAAGCGAAGTTTCTCCTTTGTCTCCTTTTCTTGTATAAATCGGCATATCATTAAATTAAAAATGAGAAATGAGAAATGAGAAATTAGTTTTTTTCATAAAAAAATCCCTCCGGTTTCCCAAGAAGGATTAAAATAAAATTCCTGCTCGGGAAATAAGATTCTATATCGTTTTCTGGCTTTAACAGTACCGGCAGTGCCACGGATTTTCACCGTGATTACCAAATATAGAACTGGCTTGAATTAGTTTAAATTATACTTAACATTCCGAATATCCGCAACTATAACATTTTCTGCAGCCTTCTTCATAGGCGAAACTGCCTGTTCCGCATTCCGGGCAGAGATCAAAAAGACTTGTTGCAGACATCTCGTCTTTATTTATTTTAAGCGGCAATTGATTGGTATGTATTTCTTCTTTTTCCTGCTCCTGAATTTGATTAGCATGATTTGCATTCCCGTTAAAAAGTGTCTGATCAACAGTTGTTCTATCTTCAACCTTGCCGTTTACCGCAAACTCCATGTGCGTTGCAAGTACTTTTGCTATTGCGTCCGGCAAAGACCTTACCTTATTTATACCAAAACCAATGCTTCTTGCTCCCCCAATTCCCACGAGCTGGGCAACAATCTGACGCACCTTCTCCCGCTGTGATACTCCGGCATTAAGCCTTAGTGACAACGAAATCATACGTCCCAAGGCTTCTGCCATTGCTCCAACATCAGATCCGCTCTTGCCAACTGTTACAAACACCTCCGAGGGTTCTGATCTTTCACTCAAGTGGTTAATTGAAATATAAGTTATACCCAAAGGGGTTTTAACTTTATAAGTTACTCCTTCCAATTTCTCCGGTCTTGGCAAAACAGAAATTATCGGCAGAGCAGGTTGGGACACCTCTTCTTTAGCTTTTATATCCTTTTTTTCCTCAACTCTTTCCAAAACGCCTTGGCGCGACCCGTCTCTCATGTAGGTAATTCCTTTTAAGCCCATGTCGTAAGCCAACATATACAAAGTTTTAACATCGTCAATTGTGTGGCTGTTTGGCGCGTTTACAGTTTTGGAGATTGAAGAATCGATATATTCCTGTGCTATTGCCTGAACCTTTGCATGCTCAAGAGGGGTTAAGTCGTTTGCCGAGACAAAATAATCCGGTTTTTCCTCATCTTTATGATCCTTAATCCACTGATCATAAAGATAGTGGTATACTATTTCTTCTCCGCCTCTCCAGCGCCTTAAAAATTTAAACTCATAAACAGGTTCTATACCGGAAGTAACCCCAGCAACAAGCGACGTTGTTCCTGTTGGAGCAATAGTTAACAAAACCGCATTGCGGATTCCCTGTTTTGCAATTTTTTTCCTGATTGCTTCTGGCAATGCTTCTATATGATAGCCTTTTAGATACTTCTTTTTTTCAAACTTTGGGAACACGCCCTTTTCTTTTGCTAAATCCGAGGACGCCTCGTATGCATTATCTCGCAAGGTTTTAAATATTTTTTCCAAAACAGGTATTGACTCATCAGATCCGTATCTTATTTTCATTTTAATCAGCGCGTCTCCCAAACCCATAATTCCGAGTCCTGTTCGGCGTATGTCTTTAGAGCATTTCTCATTTTCTTCAAAGAAGTAATATGTCTGATCTATAACATTATCCAAAAATCTTACGGCTGTTTTCACATCGGCACTAAAATTTTTATAATCGAACTCGCCGTTTTTTACATACGCGGCAAGATTCATTGCTCCCAAATTACAAACCGCCCACGCCCCCAGAGGCTGTTCTCCACATGGATTTGTGGCCACTAATTTTTCAAAATAATAAGTGTTGGAACGTTTATTGCTTCTTTCCAAAAAATGAAGACCGGGCTCTGCGGATTTCCAAGCGGCTTCGCAAATTAAATCCCAAAGATATCTTGCCTTAATAGTCTTGTAGACTTTTATTTTGCCCCCCATGGCCTTCCACTCATCTATTTCTCCATTCCATTTCTTATCGTATTTCGGATCATCCAAATCGGGATATATCAAATCCCAATCCTCATCTTTTTTAACCGCTTCCATAAACACATCCGAAATGCAGACTGACAAATTAGCCCCGTTAATTTTGGAAAGATCCTGTTTTACCGTAATAAATTCTTCAATATCCGGATGCCAATCCCAAAGCATAATCATGGTTGCCCCTCTTCTGGTTCCTCCCTGCTGAACCACATCGTGGGTGGCATACGAGAAAAGACCAGCCCAGGTAACAGGACCCGATGACGTACCGTTTACTTTTTTGACCCTTGCTCCTCTCGGTCTCAAAGAAGAAAGATTAAGACCAACCCCGCCGGAGCGCGACTGAATTTCAACCAATTGTTTTAATGCCTCAAGAATTCCCTCTCTGGAATCCGCAGGGGAGGGAATAACAAAACAATTGAAATAGGTTACTTGATAATCTGTTCCTGCTCCGGATAGAATACGACCTGCGGGAACAAATTTAAATTCATCCATTACTTTATAAAATTCTTTTTCCCAATGCTCCCGCAATTCTTCCTTTTCGTTTTGTGCAATGCCCCGCGAAACCCTTTTCCACATTTCCTGCGGAGTATGTTCAACTAAAACTCCGTTTTTATCTTTAAGGGCGTATCTATCTAAAAATACTTTTTCTCTTATTCCGTCAAATTTCATAAAAATACGATCATTGTTGCATTGCTCAATTGCTAAATTGCTGCACCTTATTCATGTTTCTTCTTTTTTTAAAAAGCTTAAAACTTTATTTTAAGTTTTCTTATCTCAAGAATAAAAAACTATAGATAAGATAACAATAGAACAATTTAACAATGTAACAATTCGTTCTATCTATTTTATAAGCCTGCGCACTTCTTTTTCAAAATCCTCTATATCAACAAATCTTTTAAAAACGCTTGAAAATCTAATGTATGCTACTTTATCTAACTTTTTTAATCTTGTCGCTACAAGGCTTCCTATTCTTTTACTCTCTACCTCTATTCCTGCTTCTCCCCGTAAATCTTTTTCTACATCCGTGGCAATTTTTTCTATAGTGTCTGCCGAGACTGTTGTTTTTTCACATGATTTAATTATTCCCCCTTTTAATTTTTCTCGAGCAAATCTTTCCCGTCTTCCGTCCTTTTTTATCACAATAAGGTTTGCATTTTCAACTCTTTCGTAAGTTGTAAACCTTTTTCCGCACTTTAAACAAGATCTTCTTCTCCGTATTGTCTCTAAGTCCTCTGAATCCCTTGTTTCTACAACTTCTGTTTCTAAATTTAGACAAAAAGGACACTTCATACTAATACTACAAATGTCAAATAAACAAATAAACAAATCAATTTCTTAATATCAAATTATTTGGAATTCGTATTCTTTATCATTTGTTTATTGATTTGAAATTTGCTTATTAGCTTATTTGTAATATTACCTACATCTAGGGTAAAAATAATCTTATGCCACTAAATCTATTGTGTCAACTAGAAATTTCTATATCAAAAATGATCAGGGGTATTTTTTCGCCTCAGTTTGGTAACAGAAGAAAAATCAGCATTAAAAACGAACAAATATTTAAATCTTTTTTATAATCTTAGATACTAATTGCCCACCACGTGTTTAACCACATTTCTAAAATTAATCATTCTTTGTTCTTCTTTAAGGAATTGCGTCTGTTGTTTTTTGGATAATTCTACCTCGATACTATGAATAACCTCTTGCTGTTTAAGAGAAGAGACAGTCATTGTATGAACTATGTTCTTTACATTTTCTCCCTGTTTTTCCGCCTGCCTCACAGACGAAATTGCCAAATCAAAATAGTTTTCCCCTTTCGATACAGTAGATTCGCTTAAGGCAAATTCTCCTTTTTTGGAAAGATAAAATCCGGCGTTTGTTCTTTTTTCCGACTGAAGAAGATCAAACTCTGCTTTTTTAAGAGGATCCGAAATCAATAATCCCACTATTTTGTCTCTAATCATCTTTAGAAAGTATAAGGGGTTGTCGGGTAAAATACCCGGGTAGGGCAATTGGTAATTTACATGGGACGGAACAATTAATCCTTGAGCGGTAATTTTCCCGGTAAAAAACATCGTGGATAAAAAAATTGTCAACAAGATTATTAAAAGTTTTTTCATATCTAAATTCTAAATCATCAATGGTCAATCGTCAACCCCCTCTATTCTTTAATCGGTAATCTTTAATCAGTAATCAGTAATTATCTCTTCGCAACTATATTAAGCCAGTCGCTTTCCAAAGATTTGAAAGACTTCCTAAACAAATAATCCCATTTCTTTCCGTCAAAAAATCCTCCATAAAAAGAAGTCTTTGAAAAACCGTTTTTTTCTAATATTCCTTTTATTATC
>JAJZOC010000092.1 GCA_021852095.1 bacterium
GAAAGATGCATGGAGGCTTAAAACGGGTAAATTATCGGAATCGGATTTTGCAAAATTATCTCAAGCAATGGGGGAGTTGGCAGATGCCCCAATTTTTATAGATGATTCTCCTGGATTATCTATTTTCGAGATAAGAACAAGGGCGAGGAGACTGCAATTGGAACATAAGACAGCCTTAATAATAATTGATTATCTTCAGCTTGTGGATCCGGGCAGACGGTACGACAATCGGGTGCAGGAGGTCTCTGTTGTTTCCCAAGCGCTCAAAAATCTAGCTCGAGAACTCAAGGTTCCTGTTTTAGCCCTTTCCCAACTGTCGCGGGCGGTTGAACACCGAGGAGAGAAAAAGCCCCAGCTGGCAGATCTTCGGGAGTCGGGGTCAATAGAACAGGATGCGGATGTGGTTATGTTTTTATACAGAACAGACGATGTATTAACTACAAATATGAATATAAAACTTCTTATTGCCAAACACCGAAACGGCCCAACAGGGGAAATAGATTTACTTTTTAGGGGAGATAGGATAAAATTTTACAGTACCGAGAAAAGACAACTCGAGTAGCGTTATTTATAGGGAGGGGGTGATATTTTCAATGGATGACAACAATGTAAATCAGCCAGTAATGCCGGGACAGCCAATAATGCCTAATCAGGGAGGAACAACAGTTCCGCCGAGCGTTCCTGCAGATGGTTCGCAGATGCCGGGAGGAATGCCGCCAGCAGGCCAACCAACTCCTCCAAATCCAGTTCCTGGAGTTGTGCCGCCGGTCGAGGAACCAAGCATCTCTCAAAACCCAGGCATGCCTAATCCTCAATCAGGAATTCCTACGCAGGAACCGCCTATGAATGATGGAAATATGGCATAAGGCATAAATAGTGTTTTAAAATATGCTATTTAATAAGAAATTGCGTGATTGCGAATTTGCAATTGTGTGATTTTTTGTTCTGACTTTTTTATATAGTTTTCCTTTTTTCTCTACGAGAATACGGATTCCTTCATTAAATCTTCATCTTGCTTGATATAATCTGTTGTGTATGCGATTGCTTGTTGTAGAAGATGAACGAAAACTTAATCTCGGTATAAAGAGAGGACTCGAGCATGAGGGGTATAGCGTTGACAGTGTATTTGATGGCGAACAAGGAGAAATCTTTGGGGAAGATCCGTCTTATGATCTTATCCTTCTTGATGTTCTTTTACCTAAAAGAAACGGAATAGTTGTTTGTCGTAACTTACGTCTGAATAAAGTTACCACGCCCATTCTTGTTCTTACGGCAAAGGATACACTGGAAGATAAAATATTCGGTCTTGATAGCGGGGCAGATGATTATCTTGTAAAACCGTTTAAATTTGAAGAATTGTTGGCAAGAATCCGCGCGCTTCTAAGACGTCTCCCTACATCCTTGCCGTCTAGACTCGTATTGGAGGGACTTGAGCTTGATACCATAACGCAAACAGTAAGTATAGACAGGAAACAGATTGACATAACACTTAAGGAATTTAGACTTCTTGAATATTTACTAAGGAATGTTAATAGAGTTGTAACCCGGGAACAAATTCTAGATCATGTTTGGGATTTATCCTTTACCTCTTTTGCCAATGTCGTTGACGTGCATATTAAAAATATTAGGAAGAAGATAGGGGCAAAATATGCATCTTTCCTTAAAACAGTGCGTGGTATCGGTTATATACTTAAGGATCATGAATAATTTATTTTTCAAAACACAATTGCGACTTACGGGATTATATATAGTTATAATTGTTATTTTGTTGTTTATCTTCAGTCAAATAATATATATTAGTGTTTCAAATAATATAAGAGGTAATGTAGAAGGAGATTTTCTGACAAAACAACAGGAAATTACGTTTGTCCAAAAGCAAATTAATAATTTGCAAGTAACGCTTATTAGCGCAAATATAATAATTCTCCTCATCGTAACCGGATTAAGCTATTTTTTGGCTAGGAAAACACTTGTTCCTGTGCAAAGGTCTATGGAACAGCAAAAGCAGTTTTTAAGCGATGCGTCCCATGAGTTACGTACCCCTCTTGCTATTTTGCAAACAAATCTGGATAACATACTGAAAGAAAAAAAGAAAGGTTCAAAAGATTTTCAAGATACGCTAAGTAATATGGAAGAAGTTGGGAAGATGACATCGTTAGTTAACGAGCTCCTTTTGCTCTCAAGACTGGATACGGCGAATTCCCCAATATCCTTAATAAGGATAAACATAGCAGAATTATTGCAAAATACAGTAAAACGTCTTATTTCATACGCTAATTCTAAACAAGTATTCTTAAAAATCACTCATACGTCCTCAAAACCTTTGATAATTATGGGAAGTTCGGACATTTTATCTCAGGCAATAGCTAATGTGATAAAAAACGCAATTGACTATAACCGAAAAAATGGCAAAGTCTTTATTTCTCTTGAAAAAAAAGGGGAAATGGTTGCTATTGTTGTTAGTGACACAGGTTTAGGTATCTCAGCTAAACATCTCCCGTATATTTTTAACCGTTTTTATAAAGGAGAGGAGAGCCGTTCGGAGCATAAAGGAACCGGACTAGGTCTTGCTATATCTAAAGACATTGTTACCAAGCACAAGGGAACGATTAGGATACGAAGCACTTCTTTTAAAGGTACGACGGTAAATATTTTTTTTCCTTTAATCTCAACTTCACAGAATCGTCATTTTCCTTATTTATTATGAATAGAGTTTAGATTTATGAAACGATATTATTTTAAAATAAAACAAGGTTTGTATCGAAGGAAAGCGAAAACTATTATTATCATCCTGACAGTACTGCTGTTGTTTTCTTTCGTATACATTGGTACAGTTTCAGTATCTTTCTTTGCTAATGCCGCAGATTATGTTGTACGTCCTATTATTGGTTCTCGTAACACGGTTACCCTGGAATCTCTTTTTTTCGGTGTCTCAGACACAACAAAACAGGTAGTTTCTAAATTTAGCTCTCCTTCTAAAAATGTTTTTGCCAATGAAAATACAAAATTAATTAAGCAAACCTTGCGTCAAATGTCTAATCCTCAACTACTAGGACTTTCGCCCATGCCCTCACTTACTTCGCTACATCCGTTTCCAAACGAAGGAGTATGGAGCCCGATAGTTTTTGATAGATTCCAAAACCAGATTCTTATGGCAAAAACTATTGTGAGTCCCGACCCGCAAAGAAACTATGCGTATGTAGCGCTTGTGAAAATGGCAATGAGTAAACTTAGCATTGCGGTAGTTGCAGGGGGTGTACAGCCGGGAGGACCAATAGGCAATCCCGGAACAGGAATAATTCCATGGGCTATTGCCTCAAACAAAAAACTCATAGCGGCATTTAATGGCGGGTTTCAATACAAAGATGGGGAATATGGTATGACAATAGGAAATAAGACCTACGTACCTCTACGAAAAAATCTTGCGACGTTTGTTATATATAAAAATGGGTCTGTAAATATTATTAAATATCAGGGACAAGATTTATCGAATACTATTGCAACAAGACAAAACGGACCGATGCTTATTGAAAATGGAACAATTATCTCTTATACAGAAAATGGTATGGATACGTGGGGATTAACTGTTACTAACTCTATGTATACCTGGCGGTCAGGTATTGGTATTACAAAAAACGGCAATCTTATTTATGCCGTAGGTCCTTCACTCATCCCTCAAACGCTCGCAAAGGCATTACAAAAAGCAGGAGCAGTAAACGCTATGCAACTCGATATTAATCCGTATTGGGTAAGGTTTGTGCTATTTCATCTTCAATCACAGGGAACATATTCATATAAACCACTTCTGCACAAAATGACGAATGGCGGATATGCATATTTGCACGGGTATCAAAAAGACTTTTTCTATATATACACAAAATAAAGGCAAATTCAAAAAGTATTATATGCTTTATCTTTTTGATCCTTCATAGACTCTTCATCTTCTTCCGTTATTATAATAAACATCAAGATTAAAGTCTTGAATAAAGAAAGGGGGTGAAAATAAATGAAAAAACTAATAATATTGCCAGCAATCGCGCTTTTGACATTAGTCGGAGTTAATACGATCGGTCAGCAGGGTAAAACTGCTCATGCACAAGTGTTAACGCCAATAGTAGCGCAAAAGAGTGTACAAACTCCAGAAAAGCTGGATACGAAAGAAGCTACTTCCGAAATAAAGGGCGTGGAAGTTGCCGGAGTATCAGAGGTAAAAGGAGTTGAAAAAGATGGTCCAGGCGGACATCAAGATTCGCAAGGATCAAATACGGATCATCAGTTTAATGGAGCGGAGTAATATATTCTGCCCCCAAAATAGCTACAATACGAGAGACTAACACTCTCTCGTATTTGTGTTTATATTTGTTGACTAAGAGTTTTTTTGTGGGCAAGGAGGGAGTCGAACCCACACGGCCTTGCGACCAGTAGTTTTTGAGACTACAGCGTATACCATTCCGCCACTTGCCCATGAAGTTTAATTTTGACTTTTAGCTTATCGTATTATATACTTTCCTTTATGACACTTCAAGAAATTTACGATCTAGGTATACAAATGGCAATAAATGCCGATCCTAGAGGTACTGATAAAGTTAAAAAGCTTTTGGCAAAGACTAAAAAAGAATTTTCGGATCTGCCGTCTACGAAGAAAAAGTTTTTCGACAAGGAAAGTTTTACCAATCCTTACTCCGATTCGCGCATTTTATTCGGCAGTCCAAAGACACAAGTTAAAAAATTAATGGCAGGAATTGATGCCGATTGTTCAGAGATTTTACTTGCCGACAGACTTAATCAAAAAGGTAAAAAGATAGATCTTGTTTTGTCACATCATCCGTCAGGTCATGCTTTAGCCAGTTTGCATGAGGTTATGGATTTACAGGTCGATATGTTTGAGGAAGAAGGAGTTCCCGTAAATGTTGCCCACGCGCTTTTTAACGAGAGAATGGGTTATGTTAAAAGAAGATTTAGTCCGCTTAATCATTCGCAGGCGGTTGATGCGGCAAGACTTTTAAATATTCCTTTGATGGCTCTGCATACGGCTTGGGATAATTTAGGACATGATTTTATGAAAAAATATCTGGCAAAGAAAAAATTTGATACGGTTTCGGAAGTGTTAGAATACGTTAACGAAATTCCGGAATTTCAGGAATCAACCAAAGGCAAGGCAGGTCCTTTTATTGTTTCGGGTAGTGAAAAAGCCAGGGCGGGAAAGGTAACTGTCGGCTTTACCGGCGGAACAAGTCCATCAAAAGAGCTTTATCAGGAAATGGCAAAGGCGGGTGTTGGAACAATTGTAGAAATGCACGTTCCGGAAGACGCAGTTTTAGAACTTAGGAAGTTGCACATCAATGTTATTGACACGGGGCACATGGCGGCGGACTCAATCGGCGCGAATATATTTTTGGATGAACTGGAGAGAAAAGGCGTAGAAGTTGTACCGTGTTCCGGGTTGATTAGGATTAAACATGTATCATAAATTCTTTTTTTTATTATGCTTTCAGTAACAGAGTTAAGGAATGGTACAGTTTTTGAAGATCATGGGCAGATATATCAAGTACTCTCTTATGAGCATATCAAAATGGGCAGGGGGAGTGCTAATATTAAAGTTAGGGTTAAGAATGTCAAGACCGGAGCAACCACAGATAAAAGTTTTATTAATGGGGCAAAGGTAAATAATCTCCAGATTGTAAAAAAGGATCTTCAGTTTCTTTATAAAGAAACTGATTCGGTTTTTTTTTATGGATCCTAATACATTTGAGCAGATTTCTGTTCCCTTAAATATTCTCGATGGGGTAGAGTATTTAAAAGACGGCAATACTTATTCGTTAAGTTTTTTGCAAGGTACGGTATTGGCTTTAAATCTACCGCCGAAAATGGAATTCAAGATTTCCGAGGCAGGACCTTCTTTAAGAGGTAATTCCGCTACGAATATCTATAAAGATGCTGTTTTGGAAAATGGTATGAGAATAAGAGTTCCTTTATTTATTAAAACAGGAGACATTGTCAGGATTGATACCAGAGACGGGACTTACAGCGAAAAGGTTTAAACTTCCATGAATAATCGTATTCTCAAAGTGCTTGCCATTCGTCCTTTCCTTCTTTTGTGGATAGCAGAACTTTTTTCCCAACTTGCTTTTAACATGATGGGTTTTATCCTTATTGTTGTTGCGTATTCTGTCTCAAAATCCAGTGCCGCAGTATCTGGAGTAGTACTCTCATTTACTATACCTGCTATTATACTTGGTTTGATTGCGGGAGTATATGTAGACAGGTGGAATAAAAAAAAAGTTCTATTTAGTGTAAATATTATAAGAGCGTTACTTCTTGTTCTTCTAGCTTACTTTCATGATAGCCTTGTAGTAATTCTTTTTCTTTCCTTTGCTATATCTACCGCTAAGATCG
>JAJZOC010000094.1 GCA_021852095.1 bacterium
TCTCATCCTCATTCTATCTGCCGAACTTGCTTCTTCTTCTCTAATTGCTTTACCTGTCAAAGCCAGAAATGCGTCTTCCAATGTTGCCGTTTTTGTTTGCTTAGTAAGATCTTCTGCTGTGCCTTCTTCTATTATTTTCCCATAATCCATAATTGCAATTCTATCGGCTATATTCTCTGCTTCTTCCATATAGTGAGTTGTAAAAAAAATAGTTATACCCTCTTTGTCGCGCAGGTCTTTAATGTATTCCCAGATGTGGTTTCTGGTCTGCGGATCAAGTCCAACAGTCGGCTCATCAAGAAAGAAAATCTTCGGGTGATGCAAAAGTCCTCGGGCAATTTCAAGCCTTCTTTTCATTCCGCCGGAAAAAGTTTTAACCAAACTATCCCGTCTTTCCCAAAGCTCTACAAATTTTAACATTTCTTCAATTCTTTTCTTTTGCAGATTACCCGGAACCGAATACAAAACCGCATGAAGCCGCATGTTTTCTTCGGCAGTCAATTCATCCTCTAAACTCGGATCCTGAAACACAATCCCGAAAGAACGTCTTACATCATGTTTATTTTTACCGGCGTCATAATTATTAATGATTATTGAACCCGAAGTTGGATCAAGAAGAGTAGTCAGCATTTTTATGGTTGTAGTTTTACCGGCTCCGTTTGGTCCCAAAAATGCGAATATCTCTCCCTTTTTAACATTAAAAGAAATATCATCAACCGCAGTAAAGCCGTTAAATTTCTTGGTCAAATTTTTAATCTCGATAATATTATCCATATCTACTACTCTAGGGAGTTGACATCGGCAAATACACGATGTATAATTACATTTTACTTAGAGACTCTAACTATTTGTTAGATAGATATTCTAAGTATTTTTATATGAACAAAAATATCTTACCACTTAATGAAGACCTTGTCGAGAATATTTTTAAGCTGTCGCGGCTCATGAAGTTAAACATGTCATTTAATAAAGATCTTACTCATTTAACCATGCTGCAGCTGCAAGCATTAATTTATTTAAAAAAAAATCAAGAAGCAACTATAAGCGACGTAGCAAATCAATTCAAAATAGAACTTCCGTCTGCAACAAGTTTAATCAATAACTTATGTAAAACAAAAATCTTAAAGAAGAAACACGATCCGAAAGATAAACGATGCATAGCAATAGGATTCACGAACAGAGGTTCACTGCTCTTTAAAAAAGCCATGGAAGAAAGAACGCAAAAAACAAAGAAGATTCTTTCCTTTCTATCAGATAAAGAAAAAAATACGCTTTTAATTATAGTCAAAAAACTTATAGGAAAGGCTGGGGAAATATGAAAAGCAGAATAATTTTTATATTACTTGTTGTAATTCTTATTTTAATCGGCTTTGGTATGAAACTTGCCCTGTCTAAAAGAAACAATCAGCAAGCACAAATGGAAATTATAACTGCTAAAACCGCTAAATCCGAAATTCAGGCAGAAGGCAGTGTTGAATCTGAAATCCAAGCAAAATTAACCTTTCAAACAAGCGGAAAACTTGTATATCTTCCTTTTAAAGAAGGGGACACTGTTTACAAAAACCAAGAGATAGCCGGACTGGATCAATATGCTTTGCAAAAAGATTTAGCAGAGGCTCTAAACAACTATAGATCAACACGTGACACGTTTGATCAAACACAAGCAAATAATTCAACAGGAGTACTTCAGGGAAGCCAACAATATACCCTTGAAACAACTAATAAAGTAGGATTGAGCGGACAAGGCGAAACAAACGTGATAAACGATATGGCAAAAAGGATCTTAGATGAAAATCAAGCAAACCTTGATAATTCGGTTATAGAAGTTCAACTGGCAAACTATGCATTGCAACTTTCTTCGCTTACTTCTCCGATAAACGGGGTCATTACTCATGAAGATGCAACAACTACGGGAATAAATATTACTCCTTCAACAACTTTTACAGTTCAGGATCCAAATCATCTTATTTTTAAGGCTCAAGTCTTAGAAAACGATATAGACTATGTAAAACTCGGGCAAAAAGCGAAAATAAAAATGTCATCTGGAAGAAATATTTTAGGAACCGTTAAAAAAATATATCCTGAAAAGATTTCTCTTGCAAACGGCGATAAAGTTTACAACGTAGACATACAAAGTAATCAGCTGGCTGGAAAAACAAAATTAGGCGAAACAGGCACCGTATTAATAGAAAATAACTCCGGTAAAAATATCGTCTTAATCCCAACATGGACAGTTCTTGCAAAAAGTTATGTATGGATTTACGAAAAGGGTAAACCCGTTCTTAAAAAAGTTACGACAGGAAAAGAACACGAAGGCTTTACCCAAATTATAAATGGTCTTAAACCGGGAGACAAAATTATTAAAAACCCAAAATCAATCGTAATTAATAAGTATCAAATGTTATGAAACAGTTTACGGAAAAATTAAAGAGTCCGATTATTAGAAGTTCTCTGGCAATAGCTATCATTATCTTTCTGTTTGCCGGATATATTCTATATTCTCTGAAAGAAGGAAGAGTAAGTATAGATAACTCACAAGTTGAGGCACCGGTAATCCAAATAATCCCAAGCACCTCCGGTAGATTACTCGGTATGCCGGTTTACGAGGGAGAACATGTTGCAAAAGGAGACAGACTGGCTGTTGTTGGATCAAATACTATCTACAGCGATTCTGACGCTATCGTTACCAAAATCAATCAAGATAAAGGAAGTTCGGTTACCACCCAAACACCCATAATGGAACTTATCAATCCCAATCATCTGCGGATAGAAGGAACGATTGATGAAAATAAAGGGCTTAATCTTATAAAGATTGGGCAGGTCGCGTCATTTACTATTGATGCCTTTCCCGGAAAAACATATTGGGGATATGTAGATGAAATATCCCCCAGCGCTAACCAAACACAAGCTGCATTTTCAATCTCATCCGAGAGGCCGACACAACAGTTCACTGTTTACATAAAATATAACAGTCTAAAGTATCCGGAAATAAAAAACGGAATGTCCGCAAAAATAACGGTTTATATAAATACTCCTTAATACCTTTCTATGCAAAAAACACGCAAAGGTTTTCAGAAAGAACAATGGCTTATACTTTTAACTGTTGTTATCGCATCATTCTTAGGCAGATTGGACGGTACAATTGTAAATCTCGCGCTTCCTAAAATAATTTCGGATTTCGGGATAACTGTTGCCCAGGCAAGCTGGATATCTACAGCATATATCATAGCTAATGCAATTTTTGTTCCTATATTTGGCAAACTGGGAGACCTTGTGGGAAGAAAACCTTTATATATATTTGGAATTGTAGGATTTATAGTTTCTTCTGCTATGGCAGGACTTTCCTTTAATCTTACATCTCTTATAATATTTCGAATACTTCAGGCAATTACTGTTTCCATTGATTATCCCTTAGCTCTATCTATTATAGCCCATACATTTAAAAATAGAGGACAAAGAGCTCAAGCCATGGGTATGTGGTCCGGGGTTTTTGCGGCGGCCGCTGTTTTTGGACCACTAATAGGAGGACCTTTGATAGACAACTTTACATGGAGATCTGTCTTTTACATAAATCTTCCAATTGGAATAATCGGGACAATAATGGCAATAAAGTTTATAAAAGAACCGGTAGAAAATATAAAAGGTATTAAAAACTTTGATATAGCAGGATCACTCCTGTTAGGAATTATGTTGGGGACACTAGTTTTAGTTCTTGACCAGGGACAATCCTGGGGTTGGATGAGCACAAAAAGTATAATTTCTTACTTTATATCTTCTGCATCTCTTATCGCATTTTTAAGGATAGAAAGTAAACAGAAAGAACCCGTTGTCGATCTGAAATTTTTTAAGATCCCTACTTTCTCTGCGGCAATAGTAACCAGTTTTATTTCGTTTGCCGGAATGTTTGGAGGACTCTTTCTTATTCCGATTTTCTCCCAAACATATCTTGGATACAGCGTAACAGAATCAGGATATGTCTTTGTACCTATGGCTATAGGAATTCTAATAATGGCCCAGGTGGGAGCAAGACTATCGGCAAAAATACAGTCCCGTTTTTTAACCGCAGGTGGAATGTTTTTTGCGGCTATTGTATTTTTTTCATTCGGATCAATAGATATTAGATGGAGTTTTACCGATATAGCGATTCGGCTGTTCCTTTTTGCAGGCGGATTGGGCATAGGACTTGCTCCTTTAACCAATGCCGCCACATCAACCGTTCCCATACAAGAAGTTGGGGTTGCTTCATCTATTTTAGCACTTGCCAGAAATATAGCAGGCGCTTTTGGCGTAGCTATTTTTGCCACTATACTATCCAATAGTACAACTACAAACCTTATGGCAATACAATCGCACTCTGTAATAAACTCCATAGATTCGGCAACAATACAGAGAGCAAAAGAACTAATGTTTATTAAAGCAAGCGTTTTGGCTTATGGAACTGTTTTCAGAACGTCTGCATATCTTTTAGCGCTCGGAGGCATCAGCGCGCTTTTCGTAAAAGAAAGCATGTCGGATTTTAAAACAGACATAGAATTTTAAGCTCATCCATATATTTTCAGGAAATTCTAAGATTAAGACAGTACTATTTTTGTAAATTTGTAATAAATATCTTAAGAAAGGAATAAATATATGAATAAGTTCAATATCGGTATAATAACAGCCATTATTGCTTCACTTATTATCGGTATTTTTATCGGAGCATACAATCTTCAGCTTATTAAACATGTAAATACGTTCTCGGCGAACTCTTTAAAACCACCCGCAACAATAAAAATCGAATCTGAAGAATCAGTAACAATTCATATTGTTAAAACCGTAGGACCTTCAGTTGTAACTATTGTCGGCACGGGAACAACAACACCCTCTCAGCCATTTTTGCAATTTAGTCCGTTTGGAAATTTCGGCTTTCAATTCCCAAACCAAATTCCACAACAACAGCAAACAATAGGTTCCGGTTTTATTTATTCTTCTAACGGATTAATACTTACTAATAAACATGTTGTTTCGAATACAAATGAAACATATCAAGTGATTACCGCGAATAATAAAAAGTATTCTGTTAAAAGCATTTATAAAGATCCGATCACTGACATAGCTATAATACGAATTAATCCAAACGACAACCCCGGCAATCCGCTTACACCCGTTACGCTTGGAGACTCATCTCATCTACAAGTTGGCCAATTTGTGGTTGCAATTGGAACAGCGCTTGGTCAATTTAGAAATACCGTAACAACCGGCGTTGTCTCTGGACTTGGACGCGGCATAAATGCGGGCGGACAGTTTCAGGGATCAACAGAACATTTAAGTAATGTTATCCAAACAGATGCGGCAATAAATCCCGGCAATTCCGGAGGACCGCTTGTTAATTCGTCAGGACAGGTTATTGGCATGAATACGGCAATTGCGCAAAACGGTCAAAATATCGGCTTCGCTATTCCGATAAACAGTGTTAAAAACGCGTTAAATAATTTTCAATCAAACGGCGGACATTTTGCTCAAGCATTTCTAGGAGTATCATATACAACGATTTCACAATCACTTGCCATTCTGAACAATGTTCCAGCCGGCGCGTATGTTCGGTCTGTTGTTTCCGGCTCACCTGCTGACAAAGCAGGCATACAACAGGGAGATATTATTATAAAAGTTGATAATAAACGAATCGGTCTTAATAATACCCAACTTGCAACACTTATTAACCGGCATAAAGTAGGAGATACAATCACTATTTCCATCTGGAGAAACGGCAAAATACTCAATATTTCGGTAACGCTTGGTAATGCTGCAAACTTTTAAAGAAAGTGTATAAGCAGATCCGAATTTTATTTCCTACGAAGCATTTTTTTGCCCAATAGTATTTCCCGGCGGATACCACTGCCAATCAGCTGCTGAATGTGTAGCGTGAATCCAATTATCAATACCCTGTTGCCATCTATTTACTCCATCGGTTGAAACAGGATCATCTTCATGAACATTGTAATAGAGTTTTCCATTTATAACTTCGTAGTCTGGTGAAACTGCGGTTGGCTGCGTTCCTTTAATAAAGTATTCTGCTCTTGTTGGCTGTCCGGGTACAGGCAGGCCTCCAAAAAGTGAATCTATCTGCATCGCTATAACATCATTCGGCTTTTTAGGAGGTTCGTCAGGTTTTCCTTTTAGGATATAACTCATAATATCATGCCAGATGGGAGATGCCCCTGTTTCTCCCGAAGCAATAGCTTGA
>JAJZOC010000065.1 GCA_021852095.1 bacterium
CCCCAAGGAAATTATTTTTTCGATGGACTAATAGATGATGTCCGGATCTACAACTACGCATTAACGGCTGCTCAAGTTAAGACCCTCTACAACAATGGGGCAGTGAACTTTGCGCCAGCGACTGGAGCACCATAAAAATAATTTTCAATTTTCAATTCTTTAATTTTTCAAACAGTTTGTAAATTAGATCATTGGAATTTGATTGAAAATTGGTTATTGAAAATTGAAAATTAAGACCCCTCCTACAACAATGGAGTAGTGAATTTTGCCCCAAAACTTGGACAAGTTTTGTAAATAGTGTACAACTTACTTAATTTACTTGACGTAAACTACTTAGTTGGGGTAGGGGTTGGGGTTGTTGTTGGCGTAATGCTGACTGTTGGCGCCGGAATTTTAATTGGATTCTGTTTTTGAGGCAGTTGTGCGGATGGACTGCTTAATTTAAGCGGTGTTTGGGTATAAGGAGTATGCGCTACAGGCGCAGATACCTGCTGTTGATTACCTTGTTCTTTGCTAATTTGTTTGTTGAGAGCGGCAATTTCCTGATTTATCTCTTTTAAGGACGCCGGATTATTTGCTACCAGACTTTTTACGGTTTCGTACTGGGTTAAGGCATCGGTCAGATCATTTTTTGCCTGCAGAGCATGCCCAAGATTATAATACGCGTTTGCCAAGTCGGGTTTCAGATTAACCGCTATCTGGAACTCATGTTGAGCATTATCCCATTGTTTTAATTGATAATATACTCCTCCTAAGTTGATATATTCTTGCGGATTATTTGGGTCTAGAATTATTGCCTGCTGATTAGCAAGGATCGAAAAGTTTTCCGCGTTTTTACCAAACCCAATAAGACTTCTATATATAGATGCCAGATTTTGCCAATCTGCCGCGTTTAGAGGCGAAATTGCTGTCGCGGTTCTGGCTTCGGTAATAGATTGCTGTATCAGATTGGTAATTGTTTGTTGTGTTTGGGCAGAAGGAGAAGATCCTTTAGGGGTTTGAAGCACTAAAGAATTAGCAAGAGATAGGTTTGTCTGTGAGAAAATCCGATGATATGCATCGTTATAAGGAAATGTCGATATGGCGTTTCTCTGTAAATTATAGGTTTGAACACCATTGTTTTTAGAAGCCGCTACCAGGGATTCCTGCATCAGTATGTCGGATACAAGGAGATGGCCGCTGTAATAAGCGATAAGTCCGGCTACTGCTATAAAAATGGCAAGAAAAAGGCTCGGTAAGAATCTTGTTAAACTGTGTGTTTCAACTGCTTGGGTTTCGGAAAAGGCTATCAGACCCTTTTTTAAAGCCACAAACTGCAATTCGAACTCAAAGAAGTTTTTAGGGTGATGAATACCCTGATACGCCGCAAAGAGCCCAAGTAAAATAAACAAAAGAGCGTATTCTAAAAATGAAAACGGCAGGATCAGAGAAACAATTATAATTAATAAAACAGAAAGAAATAAGGGATTCTTTTTTAAGTTTCCGCCTGTATTTTTTTTAAACACAGAAGTTATCAAAAAGATAAAAGCGGCTATGCCCAACACGCCGGTTGTTGCCAATAGTTCCAACAGAAAACTTGAGGATCTGGTAAAGGTTAAAGACCAAAGAGCGGAATTAGTATTAAATGCCGCCTGTTTAAATCTTGTAAAATCAGTATAGTATGTTCCGAATCCGCTGCCAAAGAAGAATCCTTGAGCAACACGGCCGGTATCCTGCGAAATTGCGGCGAATGCGGTTTGAAAACCTGTTTCAAAAGGTAAAATAAGAGGTTTCTGCCCGCCAGCCGGAGGATTAACCAGGGTATCTATTGTTACAGAAAGACCCATTAAGATAATAATTGATATTGCCGTAAAGACAAGATTCTTTATCTGTATATCTTTTAACGTTTTAACGTTTAAGATATCTTTTGCTAGATACGCCGCAACAGGTAAAATAAATAAAAGGTACATTGCCTGATCCAGGGAACTGCCTATTGGAGTAAAGGTTTGGGTATGGGTAAACGCAAAAGGCAGAATGTATACTTTAAAGAAAGATAAAATTGCCCCAAAAGAGAGTATTAGACCTCCTGCTGTTAAACCGTAAAGTGTGAAAAAGAGAGAGGATTCGTTTGTTATAAAGCTGACGATTACAAAATAAAGCATCGCGGCCAAAAGCAAAGGCACAGCCGCAGTTAAAGATTCATAACGGTCTATAGACAGAAAAGACGAAATTAGAACAGCGGCTGTAAAAAGAAGGATAGGTAAATCAAAAGGCGTTCTTTTTATTTTTACCGCGGCGTCGCTAATCATTTTTCCGCCTAAGGCAAGAAGAGTTAGAAGAGTAATTGCTCCCAAGAGAATTTCTTTCGGCAAAACGTACGGGTCAGTTGTTGCGGTTAAGAAAAATAAGGGAAAGGCAAGAAAAAGGATTCCTAATAAGAGAAGAGATATGTTATCAAGATAATCACTGATTTCTTTAAAAGTCTGTTTCATAAATAGGACTTTTTCAGCGTATCAGACAAAAAAGTATAATGTCAAGGAGTAATCCGAAGGATTACGACGCAGATCATGAGTGAAATCGAATGGTCAAGGAGTAATTCTGAACAAGTTTAGGAGATAAGTTTATTATTTATTTCTTAGCTGGTTTTTCAATTAAAGGAAGATACAATTTATATTGTGATTTACTTGTTGGGTCCGGTGTGGGAGATGCGGTTTGGATTAAAGATGTTTGTTCGATTGGAGATGGAGTAGGGGTTGGAGTAACTGTTTCTGTTGGTGTTGCAGTTGCTGTTGGAGAAGCTGTTGCTGTTTCGGTTGCAGTTGCTGTTGGAGATGGAGTAGGGGTAGGCGGGATTTCAAAAACAACTCGGTGAGCATTGTTGTCATAGGAAATAAAATAAGCATTTTTTAGTTTAAGCGGATCCATGGTAACTCCATTATTTGATGCTCCGGTTTCATATTGACCTACAATTTTTCCTGTTTTAATATCCGTTACCGTTACATTATTGTCTCCTGCCACCCAAAGGTAGATGGGATTACCATTTCTGTCGTATTCTATCTGGATGCTATTGCCTAAGTATGCCCCATTCATAGTAGTTGTTAGTCCTGTTTTAATATTCCACATGGTGATTGTTGGGCCATTGTCTAGCCAATGAGCAACATATACATTTCCCTGTTTGTCTACGGTTCCCCGATAACCCTGTCCTAAGCCATTTTCGAAAACCATATTTATTAGTTGTCCGCTTGGCGTGAATTGGTGAAAGTAGCCGTTGTCGCAAAAAGCGGTAATAACGGTTTCTTGATTGTTTGGATCTTTTGATACGGTAATGCCATTTGGGTTATTAAAATTGGGAACATTTTTCGCCAGAATTGTCGGAGACAAAGTGTTCGGATCAATCGAAAAAAGTACTCCTCCGTTTGGCAATCCGCAGTAAGCAAGGACTCCATAGAAAGTTCCGTTGGAATCTACAGTTATGCCCTGAACTCCTCCTGTAGAGTCGCCTTGGCCAGTTAATTCAGCGATATTTATAGTAGTAGTTTGTCCTGTTTCTTCGATTAATACGACTGGCCCGTTAGAGTTAGCTCCGGCAACGCCAGTGCGGGATTGTTGAGAATCATACGTTACATCAAGTGCGTTTATGCCCGGCAGACCAATTCTTTCTACGATTCCTGTTGCGGTATTAACATTGTCAACGGAGTTATCATAATAGTCGGCTGTGAGGAGATGAAATTGGCCGTTTACGTCATAATATCCATTGGTATAATTTGCTCCGCTGTTAATTGGCCATTCTCCTGTTTGAACTATGGTTTTTTCTTTTGTTATTGCCTCTTTTGTTAGGTGATGCTTTATAATGGATTGTTTATTTAATTCTTGGATTAGAGCAGAATTTTCTCCCTCTTTATTATAGTGTTCTTCTATTACCTTCAGTCTTCCTGGAGACCATGTGTATTTTTCCCTAAGAGATTCTATTGTTCCTTGTGCCGAAATTTCGTGTTTGTTTCCGGAGATGCCGGTAAGCGCGGCTGCGCCAGCTATCCCAGCCCCAAATCTTAAAAACTCCCTACGGTTTTGTTTTGACAGATAACTCTCCTTGAACGTGTCCATTAGTTGCATTATAGCCTATAATATTAAAATGTCAATACCTTAGTTCACTATCAGCCGGTTTATTTTTATCCTGATATATTATCAAGTCTTTGTTGGATTGGATCGTAAGTATACATTTGACAAATGCCTCCTGTTTATGTAAGATAATAACAGGCATATGATCTATTCAAGGCAAATCTTTCAAAAGCTAGAGCTAGAGTTGAATACCAAAGAGGCAACGGTAATTACAGGCATGCGAAGGGTAGGAAAAACCACAGCATTAACACGCTTGTTCAAGTTAACGGAATCAGAGAACAAGGCAATTCTAGATCTTGAGAACCCGATACACAGGAAGGTGTTTGAAGAAGAAAACTACGACAATATCTGGAATAATCTTAGGCAGTATGGCGTGAATAATAACACAAAGGCATATCTCTTTCTTGATGAGGCGCAAAACCTGCCCGAAATTAGCAGGGCAGTAAAATACCTGTATGATCATTGGGATGTAAAGTTTTTTTTGACTGGTTCAAGCAGTTATTACCTAAGAAATTTATTTCCTGAATCTTTAGCAGGCAGAAAAGTTATTTTCGAAATGTTTCCTCTTAACTTTGAGGAATTTCTTGTTTTTAAGCAAATCCAGCGGAAAACCGGGCAGACATTTTCCCAAAAAGCCCGGGATAAAAATAAGATTGCCTATGAGCGCTTGATTCCGTATTACAATGAATTTATGGAATTTGGCGGTTTTCCTTCGGTAGTATTGGAAAATGATCCGGAAAGAAAGCGGGTACTGCTATCTGAAATTTTTACTTCGTATTTTGAAAAAGACGCAAAAAACTTGGCCGATTTTAGGGATATGTCGAAATTGAGAGATTTGATTCTTCTTTTAATTTCAAGAGTCGGCTCCAGACTGGAGATAAATAAACTCTCGAATGAATTATCTGTATCCAGAGAGACGGTCTATAACTACCTCTCGTTTTTGGAACAGACCTATTTTATCTCTCTTCTCCCAAAATATTCAGCCAGTATTGATAGACAGGCAGCCGGAAGCCGAAAGCTTTTTTTCTGCGACAGCGGGATAGCAAATGTATTGGGCAGAATTTCCCAAGAGCAAATTCTTGAACAGAGTGTTTTTCAAAATCTCCGCCATCATCACAAGCTTAGTTTTTATAATAAAGATGGGGCAAGCGAAATCGATTTTATTGTAGATGATAGTATGGCTTTTGAGGTAAAAATGAGTATGTCCCAACAGGATATTAGGAACTTACAGAAAAGAAGCGAGGGGATACATATTAACGAAAATTATGTAATAACCCTACGATACAGTGATAATGTCCGCGCTATCTTAGTAACGGATATATAGAAAAATCGCCTTCGCCGTTGTCATGCTGAATTTATTTCAGCATCTCGTTTAGAAGGAAATAGATAGGTCGGTAAAGTCAGGATTTACCTTCTTGATAAGCTTTAATTTCCAATCTCTATGCCAATTTTTTAGTTGCTTTTCTCTTGCTATTGCTTCGTTAATATCGTGATATTCTTCAAAGTATACAAGTTTTTTCAACTTATACTTCTTAGTAAATCCTTCAAGTAACCCAACCCTGTGTTCAAATGACCTTTTTACAACATTATTAGTAACACCAACATAGAAAGTAGTATTGTTTTTATTAGTCATGATATAAATGTAGTAGCTATATTTCTTCATAAGAGATCCTGAAACAAGTTCAGGATGACAACCTTAAAGTTCAGGATGACAACCTTAAAGTTCAGGATGACAACCTTAAAGTTCAGGATGACAACCTTAAAGTTCAGGATGACAACCTTAAAGTTCAGGATGACAACCTTAA
>JAJZOC010000023.1 GCA_021852095.1 bacterium
CGATTTTTTACCGATAGATTAGAACATTCATCTTTCTTTAAGATTTATATAGCTTTTGCTATTGCTATTTTTGTTCTGGCTATTTTTTCGAGTTTGTTAATGATCTCTACTGGCATAGAGGAAAAACAATCAGCCGAAGCACAAAATAAAAGAGTAGAAAAGCAAATTACATTTTGGCAGGGAGTTGTCAAGAAATATACTAATTATAGAGATGGGTATTTTGAGTTAAGCGTTTTGGAATATAGATTAAAAAATTTTACAAAGTCAGAATATTATCTTCAAAAAACCCTGTATTTGGATCCGGGATTTAAGGAAGGACTCAAGCTTCAGATTCTTCTTGACAATAGACGTTCTTAATTTTGGGGTTTTTCTTCTTTTATTTCTTTTTTATCTTCTTTTGATTGGGTTTCTGTTTCCTGCTTCGTTTCATCTCCTGTTGTTTCTGCGGGCGCCGCCTCTGTTTTTGCTGCCTCTGCCGCTTCTGCCTCTGCCGCCGCCTGTTGTTCTGCCTCTTTACTAACCAATTCTGTGATTTTTATGACAACCTGGGAAGGATTTGTTAAAATAGAGACTGATTTTGAAACTTTAAGGTCACCAACTGTTATTTGATCATTTACGGCCACTAAACCTTTTACGTCGACCTCTATTTTTTCAGGTAATTCCTCCGGCAGTGCTTCGACTTCAATTTCGGATAGTGTCTGCATTAAAAGACCGATCTTTTCCGTTACTGCTTTTGCTTCACCGATGGCTTCAATGGGTACCATCGATTTTATTTTTTCTTTAAGATTTACCTGATAAAAATCCGCATGCAGAGGTTTTTTTGTAATAGGTTCAAATTGTACATTGTGTATTAAAACCGGCTTACTCTCTCCATCTAATTCTAAATCTATAAGTCCTGTTTCTCCGGACCCTTTAAAAATTTCTTTAAATTCCTCATATTTTGTCTGAACAGCAAGAGACTTAATGTCTTTGCCATAAATGTTTCCAGGCAAAAATCCTTCCCCTCTTAGTTTTCTTACTGCTTTTCCTAGAATCTTTCTTTTTTCAACCTTAAGTTTTGCTCTTTGCATAGTAAAAAATATTATACTTTAATTAGTTGCAAAGTGCAAGAGAAAATCCCCCTTGCTTCATTTTTTTTTCTGGGTTATACTTTATATATGGTAAGAGTTGCGATTAACGGCTATGGAAGGATAGGAAGAGTAGCACATAGGGTTATTTTGGAAAAACATAATTCCGAAATTGAGGTAGTGGCTATAAACGCCGGTTCCTCAACAGATATTAAAGGTTGGATGTATTTGCTAAAGTATGATACGTCGTATGGCCCACTTTCGTCTTCTATCATCCTGAACTCGTTTCAGGATCCAGATTCTGACATTCGTCAGAATGACAACGGGAAAATTGGTTCTTTGGTTATTGACGGTAAAGAAATTCCGGTTTTTTCAGAAAAAGATCCGAGTCTTTTGCCATGGAAGGATTTAAATGTTGATATAGTGATTGAATCAACCGGACATTTCAGAACCGAGGAGAAGTTAAAGCTTCATCTTCAAGCGGGTGCTAAGAAAGTTGTTCTGTCTGCGCCTGCAAAAGGAGAAGGAATTTCAACCTATGTCTTATCGGTAAATGATGAAAATTATAAAGGGGAGGACATTATTAATAATGCCTCGTGCACAACAAACTGCATAGCTCCAGTTGCACGGATTATGGTTGATAATTTTGGCGTGGAAAAGGCAATGATGACAACGGTTCACGGCTACACATCAGATCAAAAACTGCAGGATGGAGGACATAAAGATTATAGAAGGGCGCGTGCCGCTTCCCAAAATATAGTTCCCACTTCAACCGGCGCAACTATTGCCGCATCCCAGGTTATTCCTGAACTTATAGGCGTTTTTGATGGACTTTCGATTAGGGTGCCGGTGCCGGTTGGATCATTATCTGATTTTACTTTTCTTCTTAAGAAGAATACGACAGTAGAGGAGATAAATAATGTTTTTAAACAGGAAGCGGAAAACCCAAGATATAAAGGGATACTTGCTGTTACAGACGATCCTTTTGTTTCATCTGACATCATCGGTAATTCTCATTCAGCAATAGTTGATTTATCCCTAACGCAAGTAGTCGGAGGAAATTTAGCTAAGGTTATTGCATGGTATGACAATGAGTGGGGTTATGCAAATAGGTTGGTTGAAGAAGCGATAATGGCGGGAAAATAAATTTGAAATCAATTTTTAAATGATTTTTTTAAAAATTTAAACATTTAGTAATTAAAAATTGATTAAAAATTTTAAATTAAAAATTAATATTTATGGATACTTCGATAGACATTCCAAATATTAGAATTATTACAGTTTCGGGTAGGATCGCTTCAGGGTCTACAACACTTGCTCATAAGTTAAGTCTTGTTCTCGGCTGGCGGCATATTGAAGGAGGAGAGGTTTTTTGGGAAGCTGTTAGAACAAAGCTCGGTCTTTCGGAAAAGGAAACAGACAAGAGACCCGACGGAGAAGACGAAGATTTTGACTCATCTCTAAAAAGAATACTGCAAGACGGAAAACACATAATTCTTGAAACAAAGCTTGCAGGATTTAATGCTCAAGGCATTGACGGAATATTTAAAATAGGGGTAGTTTGTGAGGACCAAAATGGAAACGATCAAACGGAAATAAGAATAGACAGGCTAGTAAATCGGGAAAAAATATCGGTCGAAAAAGCCAAAGAAGAGGTTTTAGAACGGGAAAATAATGATCTTGATAAATGGAGAAGATTATATGCCGCCGGCGATCAAAACTGGGTTTATTGGGACAAAAAATATTATGATTTGGTGATCAATACCTATTCCCACAATGAGGAAGAGACTTTAAGGATGGCACTTTCTCGTTTGGGAATAGATTAAGCGGCTTTTAATTTTGGAAAAATCTGCAAAAGTACATCGGCAACTGCCGGCATACGACTTAAGTAGTCATAGTATATTCCTTTTAGAAGTTCGAAATCTGCTGTCTCCCATTTTATTTTTGCCTGCATATAGTAACTTATGCTTTCTTTTATTAATTCCTTACTTCTTCCAGCGATAAGTAAAGGTGTCCGTTCATATTGTTTGTTCGGGTCAAATTTGTAGTCTTGATATTCGCCTGTTTGCAGATCAGCCTCTACTACTTTGCATCCGGCATTTAAGGCAAATAGATGAGCCGCATCTGTTTCGCCTCTTGGTTCTATGAACATAGGGTATAGGGCAATGGCTCCGGTGGCAAGATCAACATAGCTATGGGAGCCGCCTTTGCCGTGGCGGCTTCCGCCCAACAACTCAGCGTCTTCCTTGAACTTTTCAAAGAGCATTTCGAATGGCTTTGCATATTTGGATTTTGCGTCATAGCTGGCTATTGCTACATGACCATCTTTTATACTTGTAACCTCTCTTGGTTTAGGCATAGGTATCAGTTTTTTTAATTCGGGATGATAATAATAATTAGTGCCTTCTAGCGCGAGATACATTTCTCCTGTTGCTAAATTTACCGCGCCTGCCCTAATTGGTTTATTATTTGTATTATAAAGTTGAAATTGAGAATACGGAGGAGTCGGTAATTTTCTTCTATATTCATCAGAATTTTCTATGGGATCCAGAACTAGTGTATGGCGCGGATTTTCTTTATTGCCGACTTCGTAATTATTGTGTTCGGATAATATGGATAAAGAAAATCCGTATTTTTCTGATAATCTATCAGCGACTATTGAAATAAATTTTTCTGCTTTTTGATCGATTTCTATTTGAACATCTTCCGTTTTATCTCTCCCCGGGACAAATATTTCGGTAGATTCTCGGCCAATACTATGTTTGACCCAATGGGTTAGCGGTGTAGCAGTAGTGATGAGTAAATCAATCGCAAAACTATTTAGATTACTAGATATAGTTTCTCTATAAAATGCTTCTTGGGAAGTTTTCTGGATTTCAGCTACACTTGACATTATTTCAAAAAAGCAACAAACGTACTATATCATACCTATTGTTATGTTACAAATTTAGTGGTAAAGTAAGAGCGATTATGACTTCTAAAAAAATTGATTATCTTGATTTTTTTAAAACAATTGGGAAGTCAAAAAGACTCTTAAGAACAGGTTGGGTTAGGGAAAAAATTAAAGATCCCGAGTCTGTTGCGGAGCATTCTTTTAGAGCAGGAGTTATCGCGATGGTTCTTTCCGATAAACTTGGGAAGAATCTTAATAAGAAGAAGCTCATCAAAATGGCTTTGCTTGTCGGAATAGGAGAGCTTATAACAGGAGATATTGTCGTAGAGCGCGGAGAGCATATTGATATTAAAAAAAGAGAGGAAATGGAGAGGCAGGAAAAGGAAGATGTAGGAAAAATATTTGCCAAAATAGGAGATAGCGAAAACTATAGCGCAGTGTATAAAGAAATGGTAGATAGAGTAACCTTGGAGTCCAGGGTATTTTGGCAATTAGATAGACTAGAAATGGCAATTCAAGCCTTAGAATATGAAGAGGAGCAGGATAAAAAACTAGATGAATTCTTTGTCAATGCAGATTTATATATACAGGAACCCTTGATAAGGGGAATTTTTAACGATATTATAAAGAGCAGGAGAAAAGAATACCAAGAAAGTTTGCGAAAAAAGCTGAAGGGCAAAGTATGAAAGTTGCGGATGTAATGTCGGGACACGTTGATTATGTATCTGTTGATACAAAAATAGAAGACGTTGCCGCTCTTATTTTTGGACGCGGAATAAACGGCGTACCGGTTGTTAAGAAAGATAAAAAAGTGGCAGGTTTTATAACAGAGCGGGATATTCTGTCTAAATTTTATCCTTCCATGCAGGAATATGTAGAAGATCCTGTTCATTCTTCGGATTTTGAAGGTATGGAAACTAAAGTGGCCGAGATTTTTGCTATGAAGGCAGAAGACATAATGAGTAAAAACCCAACAACCGTAACTTCGGACACACCCCTTTTAAGAGCGCAGTCTTTAATGTTTATTGAAAAAGTTGGGCGACTGCCGGTTGTAGATAAAAGAGGCGATTTAGTTGGGATTATTTCAAAGGGAGATATTTTTAAAGCTTTAGTGGGAGATAGGGTTTTGTTTACAGAGAATAAAGACTATAACGACTGGCTGTCTAAAACTTATTACGCCGCGGTTGACACAGAAGACCGTCTGCACCATGAATTGCCGGATTTGTTAAAGATTTTTAATAAAAATAATGTTAAAAGTGTTTTAGATATAGGTTGTGGAACAGGTGATCATAGTATAGCTTTGGCGGATAAAGGTTTTACTGTTATTGGTATTGACAGAAGCCGCGAGATGATTAAGGAAGCCAATATCAGAAAAGCAAAGCTTTCACAAGAAGCGCAAAAAAGGGTGCAATTTATACTGGGTGAAACGATTGATGTTTTATTAAAGATGGAAAATACTTTTGATGCAATGCTTTTTATGGGCAATACCTTATCTCATAATCAAGGCAAAATTAAGGACTTAGTAAAGACTTGCGCGGACTATCTTTCTAAAAGCGGCATAGTAATTTTTCAGATCACTAATTTTGACAAGGTTATAAAAGTAAAGAAAAGGCTTCTTGACTTTAATTTCGCCACCATAAAAGATGGAGTGGAAAGGGAATACGCATTTTTAGAATTTTATGATTTCCCAAATAAAAAAGAACACACTATTCTTAAGACATTTGCAATACTGCGTTCCGATAGGGATAGGTGGAAATGGGCTGGAGCCAGAAACAGCGTGATGGAATATACGAATAAAGAGATAATAAAAGGAATATTAGAAAAAAACGGTTTTTCAAAGACTTCTTTTTATGGAGGATTTTTTGACGGAAAGAAATGGGATTATTTGTTTAGGAAGTCTTTCAAATCTTTGGAAAGCGACTGGCTCCAGCCCATTT
>JAJZOC010000059.1 GCA_021852095.1 bacterium
AGTCTTATCTCCGGACTGATTGTTGCCCTTTGGGGTCTTCCTTCTCATTTTGGCTATGATCCCACGTGCTTTTTATTCAGAGGCACTTTTGATGTTTCCTGCTGGACAAACGATTTTCAGCCAAAAGTCCGCATCTTTTCAACCCTTGGACAGCCTGACTGGCTTGGCGCCTACCTTGCCATACTACTACCTATCTCTATAGTAATGTTTTTAAAAAATCTCAAATCTCAAACCAGATCTTTCATGCTGACTGCTTTCTATTTCCTGCTTTCTATTCTTTTCTATCTCGATCTAATGTTTACAGGATCAAAATCCGCATTTTTGGGATTCTGGGCAGGCGCAATACCCTTGTTTTTTATATTTGCTTTTGTCATGCGGAAAAATATAAAATCCGCTGCAATTGTCGGAATAGTAGTTGTTTCTCTAATGGTTATTACGCTCTTTGCCGGACAATCTTTCCTTGGGCTTGATAAATATCTTCTTATCCCTCTTAAAACTATAACCTCGCAAAAAACCGTAAAACCAAATTCTAATACATCTGTTTCTGTTCACACCGGTGAGCTGGGCGGAACAGATTCCGGAAAAATCAGACTGATTGTCTGGAAAGGAGCACTTGACATTTGGCGTCATAATCCTATCTTTGGCACAGGAGTTGAAACCTTTGCTTTTGCCTACTATAGATACAAACCCAAGGAACATAATCTCACCTCGGAATGGGATTTTCTATATAACAAAGCGCACAATGAATATCTTAATTATCTGGCAACAACCGGCGCATTTGGTTTAGGAAGCTATTTGTTACTAATAGGGTCGTTTTTACTCGTAAGCCTTAAACGAATCAAAAATCAAAAATCAAAAATCATCCATTCGACAAGTCATTCGACCGTGAGCTCAGACCGAATCGGCTCAGGACAAAAACAAGCTAAAAGCTTAAAAGATTCTGGACTAACCAGAATGACATTTTTTAATTTTGGACTAGGCTTTGAGCTTTACGCTTTGATTTTTGCGCTATTGGCAAGTTATATTGCTATTCTTGTCTCCAATTTCTTCGGTTTTTCTGTTGTAATTATTAATCTCTATTTTTTTCTAATCCCCGCGTTCGTATTTATACTAACAGGGTCTCTTACTCCTAAAAAGAATTACGAAAACAGCACAGAAACTACTTCTTTAATTCAACAATTTATGATAATAGCAACTGTCTTTGTCTCAATTTATCTTATTTATTCATTAGCCGTTTTTTGGGTAGCAGATACAAACTACGCTCTAGGATACAATTTAGACCACGCAAATCAATACCAAACAGCTTATCCTTTTTTACAAACTGCGGTTTCACAAAGACCGAATGAACCTGTTTTTCAAGACGAACTTTCCCAAAATGAAGCAACGCTTGCGCTTCTTTCTGCACAGCAAAAAGAGGCAACCCAAGCAGCTCTTCTGACAACACAGGCAATAACGTTAAGTAATAATATCGTGTCTAATCATCCAAACAATGTTGTTTTCTGGAAAAGTCGAACCCGCGTGTTCTATATTTTAAGCCAGTTCGACCCCCAATATATGACATTTGCCCTTCAAAGTCTGGAGAAAGCTTACACCCTTGCTCCCACAGACGTTAAAATATCTTATGATCTTGGAGTTTTATATGGACAGACAGGTAATGATAAAAAAGCCATTAAATTTCTTAAACACACTATCTATATAAAACCTGATTATAGAAATGCCTACTATGCCCTGGGTCTTTTCTATCACGATATGGCAATTAATAAAAGCGGCAAGGTTGTAAACAGGGAACTGCAAAAAAAGGCAGTGTTGGAAATGAACGAAATTTTGACTAAATTTTCAAGCAGTGACGCGCAGGTCAAAAAAACACTTCAGAGCTGGCAGTAAGCTGTGATATAATTATCTCATGCTTGCTATTATACATGCCCCGAATCCAATTTTGTCCCAAACTGCCAAAAGAGTAAAAAAAGTTGAATTTCAAGTGAAATCTTTAATCAAAGAAATGGAAGAAACACTGAATCACACCCATGATCCTCAAGGCGTAGGACTGGCCGCGCCGCAAGTTGGAAAATCTCTGCAAATATTTATTACTAAACCATCGTCTAAATCCAAGATTCAAGTTTTTATCAACCCAGAAATAATCCAAAAAACCGAAACTAGCCGTTTAACCGTTGACAACGATCACCGCAGCAGATTAAATAAAACTGCAGAAAAAAAATTGCCAGCCAGACTTGAAGGATGTCTATCTCTTCAGTCTATATGGGGAGATGTTATCAGAAACAGACAAGTTGTTGTTTCGTATTTAGATGAAAATGGTATTCCTCACAAAAAAAAATTCTCCGGATTTCTTGCCACGATAATTCAGCATGAAACAGATCATTTAAACGGCATACTGTTTCCAAAACGGGTTTTGGAACAAAAAGGCAAACTCTATAAATCCTACAAAGACGAAAAAGGAGAAGATGAGTTTGAAGAGATAAAACTGTAACGATTGCTATATTGCTACATTGCTGAATTGCTGAAAAACAATTTAACAATTTAACAATTTAACAATGAATATCATTTTTTTTGGTTCATCAAAATTCGTTATTCCAATCATTGAAGTTTTATACAAAAACTTTGATTTAAAATTGGTTTTAACTACCGAAAAGCCGAAATTAGCCTCGCAAGTCTTCGACTCCGAGGTCTTCGACTCCGAGATCGTCACTCAGATTCGAGGAACTCGAGGAGCTCAGACTCGAAGGGGTGAGACCCTGCAAGAAACACCTGTTATAGCCTACTGCATTGAAAATAAAATCCCCTACCTGTCGGTTTCTTCTCTTTCCGATCAATCTCTCATCTCTCATCTCTCATCTCTCAATTCGCCTGTCGGCGTTCTCGCCGATTTCGGCTTGATAATACCAAAACGGATTCTGGAAATTTTCCCCTACGGAATTATCAACATCCACCCTTCCCTTTTACCAAAATACAGAGGTCCGACCCCTGTTCAAACCGCGATATTAAACGGAGATAAAATAACAGGAGTAAGCATTATTAAACTGGATGAAGAGGTGGATCACGGACCAATCCTTGCTCAATCAAAAGGAAACATCTTACCAACTGATACCGCCGAATCTCTTTACCAAAGATTGTTTCAACTTGGTGCTAGTCTAATAATTCAGATCATTAGACTATATTTGGAAGGGGAAATTAAACTGCGGGAACAAGAACATTCAAAAGCGACTTTTACCAAACCCCTCACCCGTCAAGATGGCTATATCGACATTTCAAAAATCAAAGATCAAAGATCAAAAACAAGAATCGAAAGAATGGTGCGGGCTTATTATCCCTGGCCGGGAGTGTGGACGAAATTCAGAATTCAGAATTCAGAATTCAGAATTAAGTTTTTGCCAGATAAAAAACTTCAGGTTGAAGGAAAAAAGCCTGTTTCAATCAGAGACTTTATAAACGGCTACCCCGAGGCAAAAGACTGGATTAATCAAATATTTTAATTTAAACTTTCTGCTAAGATTAAACTCTCGCAGTTGCGAAAGGCTGAGGCAGAACTTCTTTCTGTTTTGCTCTTCTTAGACATTTTGTGCAGAGACGAACCCTTTTCATTACTCCATCTACCGCAATTCTCGCGAAATGCAAATTAGGCTTAAATACTTTTTGGGTTGTGGGAGCCTTTTTTTTCCATCTGCCGCCCGCCACTCCGGGATGATGAGTGTGGCTTCTTCCAACCATTCTTCCTTTACTGCAATTAAAACATTTTAGTGCCATAGTAATTTTCCCTTAATTGATTTATACTATATCATATGACGTTCTTTATCTCAAGTGCATATTTAAAATTGAATAACAATAATTTCTAATTTTAAATTTACAATTTTAAATCAATTTTTAATGACCAAATGTTTAAAACATTTAAAATTTAGATTTGATTAAAAATTAAAAATTTTAAATTAAAAATTAACGTATTATGTCTCTAATAATCGGGCTCGTCATTTTAATCTACTCCGCCATCTTGCATGAAGTTGCTCACGGGTACGTGGCGGAAAAACTCGGGGATCCGACCGCCCGTTTAGCCGGCCGGCTAACCCTTAATCCCAAAAACCATATTGATCCTATGATGAGTATCGCTTTACCCCTTTTATTGATCCTCTCCGGCTCGCCGATAATCTTTGGCGCGGCAAAACCTGTCCCGATTGACCCTTTTAATCTAAAAGAAGGCAGAAAAGATGTTGCTCTTGTGTCATTAGCAGGACCTCTAACGAATGTTCTCTTAGCAATTGCCGCCAGCATTCTTATCCGAATATTTTCCATCCCTTTTATCGAAACTGTTCTTCCTTCGCTTCTATCTTCTATCCTCTATTTTCTGCTTTCCACTATAGTAACCTACAATCTATTATTGGCAGTTTTTAATCTGATCCCTATACCTCCTCTTGACGGATCAAAAATATTCGCGCTTTTTCTGCCTGAAGAAGAAGCAAATGCCTATCTTTCCATAGGTTCTATCGGTATGTTTATTCTCTTTTTTCTGCTTCTATTCCCTTTCGGCGGATTTTCTCTGGGAAATTTTATCTTTAACATGGTTTCCTTTGCTCAAGGACTCCTAATTCCGTAAACTTTTAATCATCTTACTCACGATCGTAGATAATTTGTTAAGAAAATTAACTCTGGCATTTTGGATAAAAGTAGTTCCTCGTCCGCCAAGTTTTATTTTCTTAATAAGCTGAATATCTACGGCACTTTTACCCTTTCCTTGAATAAACGAAGAAATGATTTTGGGATTTTCTTATAGCCACTTAATAATCCCGTTAATGTTTGACTTTAGATTGAGTTGATGAGGAAAAATTGACAAATATTGTGGATACATGATAATAGCAATCATATTTTTATTAAAATCTATGAGAAATCTCACTGAGACAGATATCAATATCCACGGAGAAAGAATGCCTTTTAGTCCTATTACGAAAGTCTCGGGTCCGCAGTTATTAGATTCTATTAATTGTAACGGCATACAAGATAATCTTAGTCCTAATTTGGGTGATGACATATCCAGTCATTCATGGAAAGAAGTTCTAAATCCGCAGACACAAGCTACGCAGTGGATATACGAACAGGAGTTTATAGGCAGAGACGGGATTAGGTTAGTTCGTAATTTAGAACGGAAAGATCCTATAATTTCATGGTTCGGAGTATTACCGTTTGCGCTATGTTTAAATCCAGACATAGAACCAAATCTTCATATTAGATCTGATTATCAGGAATTATTCAATCGTATATTGCTTTCGGCCAAGCAAGAGTTAATATTACCCGATGGGAAAGTGTCTACTTATCCGCTCAGTCCCGATAGGAATCTTTGGCATTCTAAAAAAGTGTAATAGAATATATTCATGAATCAAAGATTATTGATATATAAAAAGAATCTGGAGTCTATGCCGGAGACAGGCTGGAATGAATTAAAAACTACTCGGTATATTCAAAAAGAATTAGCTATAGAGCCGTTTAAAATTGGTTTTGGCGGCAAACAAGTGGGATTGCTTTACAAAGTTGGTTCTTCGAAAAATTCAATTCTTCTTAGGGCAGATATAGATGCTTTGAAATCCAGAGATGGATTTAGGCATTTATGCGGGCATTCGTCTCATACAGCAGCGTTGATGTATGCCTTAACGGATAAATATAAAGATATTCTCAAGCAAAAAGATAAAAGTATATATTTCTTGTTTCAGCCAGCCGAGGAAACATATCCATCCGGAGCGAAAGCATTTCTTAATGAATGTTATTCTATT
>JAJZOC010000072.1 GCA_021852095.1 bacterium
GAGATCCCGAAACAAGTTCGGGATGACAACGATTGTGATATAATCCGCATTATGGCAGTTAAAACAGTTATTCAAGCCGGTCATCCGAAATTAAAAGAGCAGAATAAGGAAATCGAAAACCTAAATCTTCCAAAGATTAAAAAACTGCGCAAAGACTTAATAGACACAATGAATAAAACCGGCTTAATAGGAATTGCCGCACCTCAAATAGCCCAGAACTACATGATTTTTGTAACCCACCCAAGAAAAACAAAAGCGCGAAATACAGGAAAGGCAGATATATTAAGAACATATATTAATCCAAAAATAGTCTTTGAGTCCAAAAAAGAAAATATAATTTATGAAGGATGCGGGAGTGTTGTTAACGGAGAATTATTTGGCCCGGTATCCCGCCCGGAAGAAATAGAAGTGGAAGCATTGAATGAAAAAGGACAAAAATTCAGATTAAAATGTAATGGCATTTTAGCCCGTGTTGTTCAGCATGAATACGACCATTTAATGGGCATAGAATTTATGGAAAAAGTCAGTGATTACAAAAAGATAATTGCAGAAAACTATTATAAAAATAATATCAAAAACTCCAAACCCCAAAAAAATAATTCCCTGATTACAAGAATCGAACATAGGAAGGTCTAGTTTTATCTATTTACTACGAATATGCTGGTATATTTGTAGTAAACGGCTATTAGGGCAGAAAAGAAATTTCTTGTCCTAACCTAGGTCCGTTAGTTACCATTGCAACAGGCGCTATTGTTTTGCTCAAAAAGCGCAGAAACTGCAAACACTCCGGTGGAAAATCTTCTATTCTTGTAGCATTTGCTACTGCTTTACCATCCCAACTGGGTAATCGCTGAACCACACCAACTACCTGATCCCAATGCCACTGATATGGTCTATATTGCTCTTCTTGTCCTGTTTGTTTATTAACATAGTGCGTTACAACTTCAATAGGGGTATCCGGATGATTTGAGTCAAGATGGGTTACAATAAGATATCTATAACCTGCTATACGCTGAATCGCGCGCATTGCCACGACGTCGATAGGGTAAATACCGCGATCCCGCCCGGTGGATCGTCCGGTTTCATCGTTTTCCATTCTATACATATTTGCAATATCAGGCGCCATTTCATACGGAGGAATTCTACTGCCAACGCTTGACATATACGGTTGTTTCATAACTGCCGTAGGAAATGCTATCTGATCATACAAAATTACGCCCTCTGTTGAATCAGGAATACCTACTCGTCCAAGCGGTCTGCTGGCGGTAACATCAGGATATACGCCAAATTGAGGATCTAACAATCCTCCTTGTGCTCCTTCTAGCGTAACCGGAATGTCTAACCGATTTCTCCATACGTCTTCAAGAATAGGCCGAACATCTGCCGCATGAGCTAAAATGAACGGCCGAACATCTTCTAGCTCATCAAGATATTCAGGCAGTGTTCCCACTGGTTTCTTTCTTCTTTTACCTCCTTTCGTTAATACGTTTACCAGCGTTTGAGCTAATTGCTCTTCACCAAGCTGCTTTGAGTAAAGATTATATTGTTGAGTAAATTTATTTCTCCAATCGTCTTTCGTAAAATCTCTTACCGTTAGTGCTCTTTTCTGTAACCACGATGAGTATCCCTCCGATACCCCGCTTGCCGTAGACCCGGTTATTCCCAATTCACTGTTGACAAATGATTCAGAAGCGCTATGTAAATCAGTAGTAAGAATTGCGTTGTTGTCGATGATAAAATTCCCCGGTAATGCTGCTCCTAATCTGTCTTCAGCATAGCTAACTTCTGTACGAAGATCCAGCGGATGAATCAGCATGCCCTTGCCCAAAATACTGGTTGTACCTTCTTGTGTTACGGCAACGGGCAATTGATGAAGCGTTACCGCAACGTATTCATTTCCGTTTTGTACATAAACTTCATGTCCTGCGTTACGAGTACCGTTATATCGCACAGCATACAATTCACCGCTTGGACTTTGCTCACTAAGCGTTGCATTAACTTCTTGAGTTACATGACCTTTTGCTTCATCTCCAAAACCACCGCCTTCTACAGTAGCAGATCTTGGCCTAATACCGAAACCGTTATTATTTAATGGGTTTGTTTTAAGAATAAATCTTTTTGGATCTGGTACCGAAGCCCTATATACTTTATCAAAAATTGTTTGAATTCTGGGAGCTTCTGCAATTGCCATACAATACCTTAGAACTTTACGCTTATTATTTTCTATTGTCAAGAATCGCTTAATATTTTCAGTTCGTGAATTCTTGACAAAACATTTCGCCGTAGATGCCGCCGTCTATTACTCCTATCCCTACTCTTCCGAAATGCACAGATAAAATATTTGCCCGGTGCCCCGGACTATTCATCAGTCCCTGCATGGCAAGAGCGACATTCGGAGCAAATGCAAGATTCTCTCCGGCGTAAGTAAAAGAAATATTAGCGTTACCCATTCTGTCAAACGGACTCAATCCCTCCGGCGTATAATGGGAAAAATATCCTCTTGTAAACATATCTTCGCAATGGGCTCTGCCAACAGCCTGAAGCCTCGCGTCAAAACTCAAGGCAGGAATATTTCTCTTTGTTCTTTCCGTATTTACCATCCCAAACATCTGTTTCTCCGCATTAACATCTACATGAAAATCCGTAGTTTTAAAAGAAAGCTTTATCATCTGATTGCTCTTTGGTTCAACAGTCAAAAAGTTTACGGTCTCGTCTAAGGCCTGACCAAATACACCCTTAAAATCTTGTTCTATACCTTGAGTTTCTGCTAAGAGGGCACTACTTATTCTTGACGCATAAATAGTTTGCTTTAAAAACGGCGAGAATGGAAGGGCAACAATAAGAGTTAGCAAAAAAGAAACAAGAATCACGGAAGACGCCAATGAGGGTATTATACCCAAAAGATGATTTAGATAAGCCAAAATAACATCAAGCTTATTCTCTACATCAGATTGATTTTTATCTACGGCGTCTACAGATAGAATTTTTATAATTCTCTTAAGAAGATTGCTAATAATGATTTCTGTCAGAAAAGCGCCGATGAAAAAACCAAAGGCATTCGAAAAACCCATAGGAATGGAAATCACTGAAACAAGAAGTTTGGCAAAAAACGGGTAAAATTTAAGCCCTGCCGCAAAAGACGCGGCAAAGCTTACAAGATCCACCATAGACAGAATAAATCCTCGCGTAAATCCTTCGTAGGCATAAAATAAAAATATAATTATAATAATAAGATCAAGCCAGTTAAAATTAAAAGTTGAATATAAATTCAAGATACTATTTAAAAATGTCATAATATCCTATTATACAACAACGCTTTGTTGTAACAAAAAGGCTCAGATGCTATTATAGAAAGGTGAAAAAGAAACTTAAGTATTTGAAGGTGATACTTCGATACTGGAAATATCTGACGATCTTTTTAGTTTTATTTGGGTTATTCTATTATTTTATTCTTAACAACCTTCCCTCTCCTGTAAAACTTCAAAGCACACAAATTCCCCAATCCACTCAGATTTTCGACAGAAACGGCAAACTGCTTTATTCCATCTACGCCAAAAGAAACCAAACCCTTATTCCGTTGTCTAAAATACCAAAATATCTTCAGGAAGCAACCATTGCTGTAGAGGATAAAGATTTCTACCATCACGGAGCAATTGATCCTAGAGGAATACTTAGGGCGATAGTCGCGATAACCTTACATCACCAAATACAAGGAGGGTCAACACTTACCCAACAACTGGTTAAGAATAGTCTCTTAACGCCTCAGCAAACAATACCCCGAAAAATAAAAGAAATCATTCTTTCCTTTGTAACCGAAGCGCTTTATTCTAAAAATAAAATCCTAGAGATGTATCTAAATCAAATACCTTACGGCGGTACAGCCTGGGGAGTGGAAGCGGCGGCGCAAACTTATTTTGGTAAACACGCTCAAGATCTGGACCTGGCAGAATCTGCCCTGTTAGCAGGACTCCCGGAGGCACCAAGCACATTCTCTCCATTCGGTTCTCATCCTGAACTGGCTAAGGCAAGACAAGAAGAAATACTTAAAAAAATGTATACACAAGGATATATAAACAAAAATCAAATGGAAAAGGCAATCGCTGAAAAACTAACTTATAAGGCCTTTGCCAATGACATCAAAGCTCCTCATTTTGTCCTTTATGTAAAAGACTTATTGGTAAAAAAATATGGCGAACGAATGGTCGAAGAAGGCGGATTAAAAGTAACAACCTCTCTTGATTTAACGATCCAGAACATGGCTCAAAAAGTTGTCGCAACACAAATCGCGGGCTTAAAAGGCTATCATGTTACAAATGGAGCTTCTCTGATAACAGATCCCGCAACAGGAGAAATACTTGCTATGGTTGGATCAAGAAATTACTTTTCTAAAAAAATAGACGGGAATGTAAATGTAACTTTGGCTTTAAGACAGCCAGGATCATCAATTAAACCTATCAACTACGCTGTTGGTCTCATGAACGGCTATACAGCCGCAACTCCTTTTATTGATCAACCCACATGCTATCCAGGCAACGGAAAGCCATATTGTCCGGTAAATTACGACCATAAATGGCACGGAGTCGTCCAAATGAGGTTTGCACTGGCAAATTCAGTTAATATCCCTGCTGTAAAAATGCTTAAACTAAATGGCATAAAAGCAATGATAGCAACAGCTTCTGCCATGGGAATAAATACTTTTAAAGATCCAAACCGCTACGGATTATCTCTCACCCTAGGAGGGGGTGAAGTAACCATGCTCGATATGGCAACGGCGTATGGTGTTTTTGCTAACGAAGGCTATAGAATAAATCTTCATCCTATCTTAAAAGTTGTAGATTCAAAAGGAAAAATACTACAGGAATATAAAGTCCCGGATAGTCCAATCTTCGGACAAAAGGTTCTGCCAAGCGGAGTTTCCTATATTATATCGAGCATATTGTCTGACAATGGCGCCCGAGAAATGGAATTTGGGACAAATTCGCCCTTAAATATACCGGGAAAAACAGTATCGGTAAAAACAGGCACAACCAATGATTTTCGGGACAATTGGACAATAGGGTATACCCCAAACTATCTGGTCGCTGTATGGGTTGGAAATGATGATAATTCTCCAATGCAAGGGCTTGTGTCGGGTATAACGGGCGCCGCGCCTATCTGGCATAGCATCATGAAAAATCTCCTAGAGAATAAACCGTCTGAGAGCTTAACCCGTCCGAGAAACGTTATACAGAAAAATATCTGCGCGACATCCGGACTTCTCCCCCCACCGGAAGGAACACCTAACCGTTGTCCAACAAGATTTGAATATTTTATAAAAGGAACAGAGCCTAAAACTGTGGATCCCGGAATGCAAAAAGTATGGATCGACCAGACAACTAATGATCTGCCAAAACCAGGACAAACAAATAATCTTGAATTAAAAGATGAAATTGTTGTACAAGGAGCAGGAGGAGATAAATATTGTATTACCTGTTCTCACCCTACTCCAACCCCCTCTCCCTAATCATGTACTTTATATTTTACGCCTCCTATAGTATAATAAGCGCGTTCCCTGCCCCTTTTAACACCGAAGTATATGCTTAAGTTTATATTTTTTGCTGCAAAAATTCTGACGGCCATAGGAGACGCCGTAATCTCTTTATTTGCTTTAAGCCTAAAAGCAATAGATAAAATATCTAATGCAACATCTAATCTTATTGTATCAATCAATGTCACTTCAT
>JAJZOC010000002.1 GCA_021852095.1 bacterium
AACTTTCTTTATTATAAATTTATAAATAATTAAAGATCATTCCTAAAAATCCCGCAAAATATTCAATTGTACGCATTATAATAAAAGCGATTGTTACCAATGGATTTTGCAAAAATAGTTTCCAATGCTTAAAATAAGAACCCTTTAATGGATTATAGCTTGAAAACCAAGATTTTGGTCTTTTTTTTAAGTAGTTAGTCATTTCTCTTCCGTACATAAACCGTTTTTTAAATAATTTAGTTATTGAAAGGTTGCCCTCATTATGCCGAACAGTGCTTTTTGTTCTTTTTATGGTATATTTCTTTTCCAGTAACTTTTGAGTAAGATCTATATCATCTCCACCGGCACCCAGAGACAAATCAAATCCTCCTATACTATTCCAGACAGATTTTTTAAAAAAGCGCGGGCTTTCTACAGAATCATCTCCCCAATAACATCTTCTCTCAAGTTGTTTTGCTTTTGCCCAAATACCAACGCCATAAGAATCTTCAGGCAATATTACCGCATCCGCTCCTTTTTTACACAAATTAACCGCTTCCATTATTAAACCTTTTGGCAATTCCATATCGGCATCAAGCCAGTATACGTATTCGCCTTTTGCTTTTCCCATTCCGTAATTCCTTTTATGAGGAGCATCAAAAATACCCCTTTTAACCTTAGGAATATAAGTATAAAATTCACATTTGTATTTCATTGCAAGCTCTTTTACATTATCTGTAGATTTCCCATCAACAACTATTATTTCTATCTTCGAGTATGATTGCAATCGAATATGCTTCAGACAACTTTCAAGAAATCCCGCAGAATTTTTTGTAGGTATTACTATAGAAACTAATAAATCGCTATTCATGATAAATATTGCAAATTAATATGTCAAAAACTTTGATGATATTTTATCATTTTAAATAATTAATTTCTTAAACTCATTATAGCTTTTATCCCAGCTAAAATTTTTTGACCATAAAATGGATTCTTGAGCTAATCTAGCTCTTAAACCATTATCTTCAATAATTTTAAGCATTGCATCAGAAAGTTCTTTTTCCGATGGATTTCCCGATAATACCAACCCAGTTTTATTTTTTATAACAGAATCCCGTAATCCCGTTACGTTACTTACTATCGCGGGAGTACCGCACGCCGCCGCCTCCGTTACAACCATCCCCCAACCTTCTTTGACAGACGGCAAGAGAAGCGCCCACGCTTTTTGCATTAATCCTACTTTTAAATCTTTAGTGTTTTTATCTATAAAAAAATTATTCTTATCAACAAACTCAACATTAACACCCAATCTATGCGTCTTAACCAACCCCTGCAACCTCTCTTTATCAGGACCGCTACCAATAATTAGAAGTTTTGCGTCTGGATAACGTTTAGCTACCTTTACCATCGCTTCTATGCATAAATCTGCCCGCTTCATTCTAACAAGCCTTGCGACAAATATAAATAGGGGATCACTACTCTTTGCTTCTCCTATCTTATACCTTTCATGATCTAAACCCAATTGAAAAGTACTTATATACTTTTCTTTAACTGAAAATGATACAAGATCTTGTTTCGTGCTATTTGAATAGCATACAAACCTTGTATTAATATAGGACAAATATTCAAGTTTTTCTAAAAAATATGCGACTATAGATAGAGGCCACGGCAATTCAAAGAAAAATACTTCTTTAGCCAATTGATTAACATACACTACTCTCTTTTCTCTTGGCACATATAAAGAAGTTTGCCAACAAATAGTATTTACCATGTCTATAACTCTGTCTGGTTTTTTCTTAAGAGATTTATAAAATAAATAAGCATGTAAATACGTGGTAAATTTATTTCCCTTTCTTATTATCTTAATTCCGTTTAGCTCCTCTTCTTTACTCGCCCCTCTAAAAAATCTTGAGAAAAAAATTACACTGTGTCCATCTTTTACTAACCGCCTGGCAAATTCGTGAGCAATAACTTCTGCACCGCCTTTTTCTGGATTTTTAATATCTTTCCAATTCAAGATTAAAAAATTCATCTGATGGTATTCTTAAGCCTAAAAGAGGTTTCTGTTTATCTTAATCCAGTTATAAAGTTTCTCTATACCTGTTTCTACATCAACAGCAGAGATCCAACCAAAATCCCGTTCAGCCTTTCTAGTATCGGAAACGTAAATCGGTTGATCTCCAGGCCGCCATTTGGAAAACTTAGGGGTTATTTTTTTATTAAATAATTTTTCAAGAATAGGCTTAAAATCGTACCAGATGGAAATTGTGTTTTTTGCGCCGCCCCCAATGTTATAAATTTGTCCCTTGGTTTTCTCAATATTTTTAGAAGCCATATCATAAGCTCTTACCAAATCTTTAACATATAATAAATCCCTTACCTGTTTACCATTTCCGTAGATTGTTATTTCTTTCCCCAATGTTAGGGCAATAATAAACCACGCAACCCAACCCTGATCTTCAACCCCAAATTGATGCGGTCCGTAAATACAAGATTGCCTAAAAACTATTGTATTAAGCCCATAGATTCTTGCGTAATCTCTTACATATTGATCGGCCGTCCCCTTGCTGCATCCGTAAGGGGAATGAAAATCTAAACATCTTTCTTCGGATACACCATTTGGCAAATCTTTAAAAGTATACCTTGTACTTCTCTCTACTATTTTTAAGTCCTCCAAGCCTCCGTAAACTTTATTTGTAGAACTGTAAATCAATATAGGATTATTGCCTGATTTTCTTACAGCCTCCAAAACATTAAAAGTCCCTAAAGCATTTGTTTCAAAATCATCCCTGGGGTTTAAAACGGAGGTAGTAACTGCCACTTGAGCGGCTAGGTGCAGAATCAAATCTGCAGATTTTACTAATTTTCCAAGTTTTTCTAAATCATACCTTATATCACCCTTTACTACAGAAAAGCTTTTATTTCTAAATTCTTTTTTTAACCATGCGATATTTTTTTTACTTCCTTCCCTTGAAAAATTATCAAAAATAATTACTTTATATCCCTTATCTAAGTAATAATTTGCAGTGTTTATCCCAATAAAACCTGCGCCTCCAGTTATAAATACAGTTTTCATTTTACCGTCTGATTTTATCATAATAACGAATAAATCGTAATCGGTAAAAAATGGCTGCCGTATCCCACAACATACCGAAAATTACCTTCCAAAAACTGGACGAAGTTATAGATTCTATGGAACTGTTCCCTGTAAAATTAAGTTTTACAGGCGATTCGTATATCTTTTTATAACCAAGTCTGTACGCAACCGCCAAAACCTCTACATCAAAAGCAAAACTTTTTATAATTATTTTAGAAAAAATATCATGCGCCGGCTTTTTCTTGAAAAGCTTTAGACCAACCTGTGTATCTTTAACATCAAAACCGAATAACAAATGCGTAAAAGTTCTGTATCCCCATGACATAACTTTTCTGATGACAGGATAGCTTACTTTCGAATCAGGATGGAGTTTACTGCCAATTATTATATCCGCGTCTTTCCACTGCATAAGATCTAAGGCAATTGATATTTCGGAGGGATTAATATCCATCCCCGCGTCTATAAAACCAATTATATCTCCTTTTGCCCTCAACATTCCGTATTTAACTGCATATCCCTTACCATGGTTTTTTTCATAGCCCAGTACTCGAAGATTTTTGATTTTTGATTTTTGATTTTTGATTTTTCTTCCTGTTCCGTCCAAAAACCCATCCTCTACAATTAAAATCTCATACTTATAGGGAAGACAGGATAAAACTTTATCAAGATTTTTAATATCCTGTACAATTGTTTTTTCCTGTTTATAAGCAGGAACTACTAACGATAAGTTCATAAAGTTTATAAAGTCAACTTAGTTATAAAGTTCATAATGTTATAAAGTTATAAAGTGCATAGGGTGCATTTATAAAGTTTTTATGAAACCTGATAAAAGCTTCGATATTTCTACTGCTAAGCCATACATTTCTTTAAGATCTTCAGAATCAATATATTTTAATTCAAAAGCAAGATCCAGCATTGACCTAACTTCTGCACATGAACCCTTAGCAATATACAAAAAATTCTTAAATTCTTTATTTCCGTTTCTTTCAAATCCTTCAGCTATATTATTCATTATTGAAACTGACGCTCTCTGTATTTGATCTTTAAAACTAAAATCTTTACTGTATTTGAAGTATTTATAAATTAGTACATTTAACTCTTTTGCTTTTTTCCAAGCTATAATATCTTCAAATGTTTTTATTATCATATCTTGCAGCCTCCACACTTTATAAACTTTATAACTTTCTACTTTATAACTCGTTTATACATTGCTCCCCTTGTTGAACCTATTTTAATTATAAAGCCTTTTTCTTCCAATTTCTTTAAATCGTATCTAAGGGTTCTTGCAGGAACTTTTAAGAAACGCCTCTTGATTGAATCCAAAGAAATTATACCATGATCTTTTATTATATCTAAAATTTCTTTTCTTCTAGGCAGTAATCGCTCTTCGTCGCCTGTTTTCTGCTCATTAAGTCTGTCCAATACTTTTTGAGCGGAAATTATCAAAATTTCTAAAGAAAACTCTATAAAAGAAGTTGCGTCATTTTTATCAAGGTAGACATAATATTCCTCTTTTCGTTCGTTTATTATCTCCTCCAAAGATAAAAGCCAATTAAAGTGGTAATTACCCTTGGCAAGAATAGTATTATATAAAATCCTTCCCACTCTTCCGTTTCCGTCTAAAAAAGGGTGTATTTTTTCAAATACAATATGTGAAATAGCCGCTTTTATTAAGATGTTTTTCTCGTCGTTAGAATTAATAAAATTTATAAGACTATCTATTAAAGATTCTATTTCTGAAGGAGGCGGAGGGATATAAACAGGAAATCCCGATTGGTTAAATACCGCACTTGGTTCTTTTCTTAATTTTCCCAAATCCGGCGTTAAACTTTTCATCACAATTTTATGCAGATCCAGTAAAAAAACTTTATTTATTGTTTTACCAGGATTGTTTCTTACAAAATTAAACGCAGTAATTATATTTTCTATTTCCAGTCTGTCTTTTAAGTCTTTATCAAGCCTCGTTAAACGGTCTAAATCATTTTCGTTAAGCCTATTCCCCTCTATTTTTGCGGAAAATAAAGAACTTCTTAAAAGATTCCTGCGCTGTAAATCGTTAATTAAAGAGGGAGAAACGGGAATGTTTTCAAACAAAGCTTTTTTTACCTCTGCTTGGAATGTCAAATCCAATATTTCTTTTGTTAATTCGTATTTTGGAGGAATTTGCATACCTGCCTAATATTACCAGATGCTGCCGAATATTGCCAGATATTGCCAGACGTAGTTCATAAAGTTATAATGTTGAAAGTTTTTAAAGTACTTTATGAACTTTATAGACTTTATAAACTCGTTATTCCGAATTCTTTTCGGACAAGATTCCATGAAAAAACAGTGCCGTCTTCAAGCTTAGCGTTGGCTTCTTCCAATTTCTTTAAATCGTATCTAAGGGTTCTTGCAGGAACTTTTAAGAAACGCCTCTTGATTGAATCCAAAGAAATTATACCATGATCTTTCATTATATCTAAAATTTCTTTTCTTCTAGGCAGTAA
>JAJZOC010000083.1 GCA_021852095.1 bacterium
TACTGAGTCGTTTTTTCTTTTGTAGATCTTATGGCCTCTTCTAACACATCAACCCTTAAAACCATTCCTACTCCCCCTCCGTAGGGTTTATCATCTACTGTTTTATGCGTTCCTATACCAAAGTTTCTTATATTTATAAGCTTAATATCTATAAGTTTTTTTTCGATGGCGCGTTTTATTATGGAATGATCAAAAGGGCCAGAAAACATTTCCGGGAAAAGGGTAAGGATAGAAATTTTCATATCCTTAATTAGTAGAAGAATTTTCGGAAAGGGTTATGTTAATTCTTTTGTTTTGTTTTATAGCGGGTATTTTCATTACGTTTCTAATTGAGCGGATAATTTTTCCTTGTTTTCCAATAAGCCGTCCCATTTGATCTTGGGGGGCTTTTATTGTTAGGGTTATGAATCCGTTATTTTCTTCTTCATCTATTTCGATTTGTTTTGGATCATCCACGACCCCCGAAATTATGAAAGTCAGTATTTTTTTCATGATTCTATCAGTTTTCTAACTGTAGCGCTTATCTGCGCGCCTTTGGAAATCCAATACTCTACTCTTTCTGAATTTATTTTTTTATCTGTTTTACCCAAGTATTTATGATAGTGTCCTAATTCTTCTACGGATCTTCCGTCCCTTCTCTGTCTTTTTTCAGAAACAACTAGTCTATATTTTGCTTCTCCTTTTTTTCCTTTTTTTGTAAGTCTTATAACAAGTGACATAAGAATTATATTATAGCATTTCTATCCTTTAGTCTCAAGGTCTTTGTTTAATCTTGCAAGAGCTTCTTCTGCCGCCTTTTCTTCGGCTCTCTGTTTTGATTTTCCTATTCCTTTTCCCATTAGTTTATCTTCTATATATACGCCAATTGTAAAGATTCTGTCGTGAGCGGGGCCTTCTTCGGAGATAAGTTTGTAAATAGGAGCACCGTGCTTATTTGTTTGTACTTCTTCTTGTAAGAGGCTCTTCGGATCTTTTAAATCACTTTTTTGAGCTAAAATTATTGATTTTTCAAGTAGTACTGTATCTAAAAAAGTTTCTACTATTTTTATTCCCTGATCCAGAAAAAGTGCTCCTAAAAAGGCTTCGAAACTATCGGCAAGCAGAGATTCGTTATCTCTGCCGCCTGATTCTTCTTCTCCCCGTGAGAGCTTAAGCAGAGAGCCAAAGCCCAATTCTCTCGCAACATCTCCCAGGCTTTTTGTGTTTACTAAAAGAGAACGCATGTTAGTTAGTTTTCCTTCATTGAAATCATGAAATGTAGAAAATAGATATTTGGATACGACAAAAGAAAGAATGCTGTCACCTAAGAACTCCAGTCTTTCGTTGTTTTCTAATCGTTGTTTTGTCTCGTTAAGATACGATCTATGAGTAAAGGCTTGATCAAAAAGTTTTTTGTTTTTAAAAGCCGGAAGATTTTTCATAAGAAAGAATAGAGCCCAACGTTCCATTAATGAAAGATGGGCTGGTTTCTCCTCCAAATTCTTTAGCTAATTCTATAGCTTCATCTATAATTACCTTTGGGGGTTCTTTTTTTTCTATCATAAGTTCGAACACGGCTAATCTTAATATTGCCAGATCAACCTTATTAATCTTATTAACAGGGAATTGTTTAGCGGCTTTTTTTATATAGTCATCAACAATATTTTTTTGTGCAATGACATCTTTTGTTCTTTTGCCTACTCTTTGTTTGTGAAAATCGATTTTGTACAGATCCTGAATTATTATCTGTCGTTTTTTATGGCGGGGATCAAGAGAAGTTTTCATTTAGAACTTTTTTCTTTTTCTTTAATTTTTGGGCTGACTATTTTTTTCCCGTCATAATAGCCGCATATTCTGCAAAGAGTATGAGAGGTTATAATAGCATTGCAGTTTGGGCATGATACACCATCCTTGCTTTTTAGCCGAATTGCGGCTCTTCTTTTGCCTTGTCTTTGTCTTGAGTGTCTTTTTTTTGGTTCCTGCGGCATAATTCTTGTATTTTACCTTATTTACTGCGTCCGCGCAAGTTTTGTCTATACGCAGATTTTCAATCAGATTCCATATAAGATTGAGTTTTATTATTCCTTAGTTCTTCTAAGAGTATTTTATAATCATTATTTGTTATATGCCAGTTTCCTTGTTTTAGAGGATTATCAAGGTCGTTTATAACCGCATAAATGAGAAATGCCAACAGCGAAATTGATAGCGTAATTATATAGTCAAGCCATAAAGTTCGCATTCCTATAAAAAGAGGTATGACAATAACAAGTATCATACAAAAAATAATCAAAATTTTTACTATTACAGGCAGCCTACGCGAGCTATAATGCGTAACATCGTCATGGTACTCGATGATTCTAAAAAGAATTTGATTGGCAGATTCCGTGATAACAGGTTTCTCATCCCACAATAGATAAATTGTTTCTTGAAGTTTTTGGATTGCGGCAATAACTTCTGCGGAAGATTTTTCCTTGTCGTTATTATGCCAGTTGACAATAATCTTCTGTACATAAGTTTCTGCATGTTCTTTAATAGTTTTATCAAATTCTGGAGAAATGTACGTACCGAAAAGCAGTAGTTGGCGGAGACTTTTTATTTCTCCATGTACCGAGATCGATAATTTGCTCCAGTTGTCCCACTGAGTTTGGATGACAAATCCAGAGATTACACCAAAGATAAGTCCTATTGTTGAATATAAGAGTCCTATACCGTTTGTTTCTACAAGGAGAACATGCATTGGAATGATATCGAAATAGCGTATTGTAAAGAATATAATGGTAAACAGTAAACCAAAAATAAGCATTTGCACTGCCAGCTTCATACGGTTTTAAGAAAGAAATTTTTTTATATAATCTACTATTGTTTTTGCTTGCGAAACGTTTATAAGCATTAATTCCTCTATTATGTTAGGAGAAGTTATAGTTATATAAACCGTTCCATAATTAAAAATACGCGCTAAAAAACCTTGATCCAGTTTTACAGATTTAACGTTTTTTAATTCATATATGCGTTCTTTTCTGCTGATAACTCCTTTTATTTCTATCATTTTATCCTTATCTATAAAATAATATCTGTGACTCCATTTTTCAATAAAGATTGAAACAATAATAGCTTGTATAACATAAAGGCTGGAAAGGAATAATAAAAACATAAAAGTAATGTCTCTGTGAGGAACCCAATTTTTATTTAAATCCAATGCAAAAAGACGAATAATCAGATAGACCGCGTCGCAAAGTATCATTAAAAACACGATTCTCGATACTAAAAGAACAGTACTTTCCCGTATTGGCTGTAATTCAATTTTTGTTTGATCATTATTCATGTATTAAATATTTTCTTATATCGAATAATGGATTATGTCAAAACCTTTATGCTAAACTTATAGTAAGTAACTTATCTGAGAATTATATGAGAAAACAGGCTTTTTATATCCTCTGTATCAAACAACCGACTGCTGGTTTTAGCCATATTGTCAAGGCTAGAAATTTTATTTTTTTAAGCAGTCAGTTCTTAACTAATCTGAAAACTGGAGAAATCATTAAAGGTACTATTTGGGAATCAAGCAAAATATCAGGATTATCTACGAAGACTATGGAGCAGTGCAGTTTGTTCCGCTTGTTCAGAACAGATAATTAATCCGGTGACACAGGTTTTGAATCTATGTTCGTTAACTTATTTAAGAGCATTGGGTAGGAAGACAATTTTGGAAATATTTTTTCCGCTTCTTTTTTTGTTGTTTCTATAAGCGATATATCTGAAAAGTTTGCGATTTTAAGAAACTTAGTGCCATGCTGCATTGTTCCGTAGAGTTCTCCGGGTCCCCGCAGTCTTAAATCCAGCTCCGCCAGTTCTGCTCCATTACACATAGTTTCCATTGCTTTTAGCCGAGCCAGAGTTTCTTCATTTTTTGCTTGGGTAAACAAAAGGCAGTAAGATTCTTTGTCTCCCCTACCCACTCTTCCTCGCAATTGATGAAGTTGTGCCAGTCCAAAACGCTCCGATCCTTCAATCATCATAATTGTCGCGTTGGGTATATCAATTCCAACCTCAACCACGGGTGTTGTAACCAGGATATCAAGCTTTTTGTCTCTGAATTTCTGCAAAATATCATTTTTTTCCTTAGATTTTAATTTCCCGTGTAAAAGCCCAATTTTAAGATCCTTAAAATCTTCTTTTTTCAGCCTTTCGTATTCTTTTACTGCCGCCTTAACGCTTAATATGCTTTCCGATTCTTCTATAAAAGGACAAATTATAAAAGCCTGGGTTTTATACAATTCAATTTGAGACTTTATCCATTTATAGGCGTTTGTTCTTTTTTCAGAGGGTACAAGCCATGTTTTAATAACTTTTCTATCGTTTGGCATTTCATCAAGATAGGATATATCCAGGTCTCCATAGAGAGTTAAAGCGATAGTTCTTGGAATTGGAGTTGCTGTCATGGTTAAAAGATGAGGATTTTTTCCTTTATTTCTGATGATGGCTCTTTGTTCGACCCCAAATCTTTGCTGTTCGTCTATTACGACCAGACCCAGTTTGTCAAACTGAATTTTTTTCGATAAAACCGCATGCGTACCAATAAGAATATCAAAGCCTGGGTTATTTTTTTGATCTTTCCTTAACTTTTTATTCCCCGTTACTAATTCAACTCTAACTCCAAATGGACTTAACAGATTCGAGATGGTATCGTAGTGTTGTTGAGCTAATATTTCCGTAGGAGCCATTAAAACAGACTGAAAACCATTTAAAGAAGTAAGATACATTGCTATCGTTGCTACGACCGTCTTGCCGGATCCAACATCTCCTTCTAAAAGTCTATTCATGGTTTTTTTTCCAGCAAGATCTTTGAATATTTGCGAAACTGCTCTTTTTTGCGCCCCGGTTAATTGGAAAGGCAGTTTTTTCCAAAAATTTTCGATATCCTTTTTATAATGGGAAACAGATAAGGGATGTCCTCTAAAATTTTCTAACCATTTACGTTTTCTGTTCAATACAGCAAGTTGTATAAGAAATAGTTCATCAAACGATAATCTATGTCTTGCTCTATCAGCATAATCCTTTATTTTCGGAAAATGAATTTGTTCTATTGCATCATTGAATCTTATTAAATTATTGTTTTTCAGAATCGAATCAGGAATATACTCAAACAAATTTTGTTTGCTTTTTTGTAAGATATTGTATATTTGACGACGTAACCATTTTGATGAAATGCCTTTAGTTTCAGGATATACAGGAACTATTCGTCCAGTATGAATTGTTGGCGCGTCTTTTAAAATTACTTCATATTCCGGAGATTTAATACTTTTACCGTTATATGGATCAAGCGAAATCTGTCCCGAAACAGAAAGGATCATTTGCTTTTGGATTGTGTTTATAAGAAAGGGTTGATTAAACCAAATTATATTTATTCTGCCGGTTTCATCTTCTATTATTGCTTTTTGAAGCCTCAAGGAATTTTTCGTATATTCATTTTTTATTTCAACTACT
>JAJZOC010000048.1 GCA_021852095.1 bacterium
CGATCTTTCTCATCTTTAATATCGGCAAGAGGAATGATGTGGAAATTTCCGTTTCCCATATGTCCGGCAACGGTTGATGTAAATTGCGGATATTGTTTAATGATTAAGTCAAGTTTTGGCAAAAATTCAGGCAGATATTTTGGCTCGACAATAATATCGTCTATAAAAGGGGCGGTATGTTTATTGCGTATTTTTTGGCGAAGGAGATTAAAGCTCTCCCGCCTTATGAGCCAATATTTGTTCTCTTGATCCCCAACAGCTATTCTGGTTTTCGGGTGAAGCGGTTTTAATTTTTCTTTTAAAGTTTCAATTTTTTGTTTTAACTGGTTGGGATCATCCCCTGTAAAATCAACTTGCAAAACAAGTTTTGGCATGCCGCCAAAAATAACGGTTAAAAATTCAGGCAGAAAAGAGACACCCGTTTGAATAATGCCTTTTGTGCCAAGAAGTCTTGAAAATTCCGGAAAATATCGAAGCGCTAATTTTAATGTATTATCGTCATAACTTTCAAAACTTTCCGGCTCCAAAGGAAGAACTTCATTGATAATCTCTCCTAGATGAGAAAGATCGTGAAGAAATATAATCATCATTTCGCGGTTTTTGTGAACGGGGACGAGTTTTATTTCCGCATCAAGCATGATACCAAATGTTCCCTGCGCTCCAACCCAAAGCTTAGTTAAATCAAAAATTTCCTCTTTTTTATCATACACATTCCACAAATAGTATCCGGCGGAGTTTTTTGAAACGCTCGGTTTTGCTTTTTGCAAAATTTCATAATTATCATTTATAAGTTTATAGATTTTTTTATATATTTCTCCTTCCAGATTATCCTGCTCCATTTTTTTATTAAGAGTGTCCATGTTTAACGGTTCAAGAACATATTCATTGCCATCTCTCAAAACAACATTGATTTTCTTTACATACTTCTCTGTTTTTCCATACTGTAAGGATTTTTCACCTCCGGAGTTGTTGTTAACAATGCCACCCATCGCACATATTTCCCGAGATGCAGGGTATGACGGGAAAATTAAACCCTGTTTCAGGGTTTCTTTTTCGAAGTCTCGGTAGAATACTCCCGGTTCTGTTATTGCAATATCACCATTAATTTTTGGGGTATGATTAAAATATTTAGAAAACTCGAGAATAATTGAATCGTTTATAGATCCGCCGCTCATATCTGTTCCTGCTGATCTGGCGGTAAGAGATAGGGATGGATTATCTTTTTTGTTTTCATTAACGAATTTAACCAGATTTTTTATATCCTCCTTGTCTTTTGGAAAAACAACAGTTTGCGGTTTTACTTCAAAAAGAGAAGCATCGTGGGAATACTGGCTTAATGTTTTGTCATCGGTTACGACATCACCCTTAACTATTTGTTTTAATTTATTTAGTAAAGTAGAATCCATAATTTTTAATTTACAATTTTTAATTTTTAATCAAATCTCAATATCAAAATTTTTAAAAATTCAAACATTAAGTAATTTAAAATTGAATAAAAATTTCAAACTTCAAATTTCAAATTGAAGATTTAAAGTGACTTTCTCTTAATTGCTTTTTTTACCGCATCTTTGATTGCTTCTATTCCCATACCGTATTTTTCAATCAGTTCTTCCGGTTTTCCCGACTCTGCAAACGTATCTTTTAATCCCACAAATTCAAGAGGTACTGGTCTGTTCTCCGCTAAAAATTCAGCTATAGCTCCGCCCAACCCCCCTGTTGTTTGATGATCCTCAACTGTAACAGCATTACCTGTCTGATTAACAAGATCTAAAATAGTTTGTCCGTCAAGCGGTTTAATAGTTGAAGCGTTAGCTACCAAAACATTTATACCTGTCTCTTCGAGTTCCTTCGCGGCAAAAAGGCTATAGTAAAGCATATATCCTGTTGTAAAGATTACGCTTTGAGGATTATCACTAAGCCAAAAGGTTTGCATTTTATCTATGTTAAATGGAGTATCTTCTGTAGTTATAATAGGTGACTTATCGCGGGTGAATCTTAAATAAATTGGGCCGTCTGTTTCTCCGGCCGCAAGCGTTACCTTCTTGGCTTCAATACTGTCACAGGGAACAAGCACCTTTATTCCCGGCCAGCACCTGGTTACTGCAATATCCTCGGTTGCCTGGTGGGTTGCCCCGTCGGGTCCTGTCATAATTCCTGCATGATGTCCGGCAATTTTGACATTTGAATTATTATAGATGATGGTTGTTCTTATAGTTTCCCAGTTTTTACCAGGAGAAAATGTTGCATAAGAAGATATAAAAGGGATTTTTCCGGATACGCCAAGCCCTGCGGCAATAGCCGCCATGTTTTGCTCCGCAACCCCGCATTCAAAAAAACGTTCCGGAAATTTCGCCGCAAATTTTTCACACCGGGTTGATTCCGAAAGATCTGCGGTTAAAACAACAACGTCTTTATTTTTTTCTCCAAGTTCCGCCAATGCCTCTCCGTACCCATCCCTTGTTGCTTTTTTTTCAACGTCTTGATCAAAAATTTTAGGGTTTAGTTTTAAATCAGGATTCAACATAGCTTACTGTCCTTCATGTTCTATTTTTCCTCTTAATGTCCTTAATTCTTCCAGCGCTTTTTTTGCCTGTTCTTTATCCGGCGCAGTTCCATGCCAATGAAAGTCTTTTTCCATAAAGCTTACTCCCTTGCCGGGGATTGTATTAGCGATAATAACGGTTGGTTTCTCTGTGATTGCTAAGGCTTCATTTATCGAATCTATAAACATTCGTATGTTGTTTCCGTCAATCTCAATTACATGCCAGTTAAAAGCTTCATATTTTTTACTAAGCGGTTCAAGAGGCATAATATCTTCTGTATTTCCGTCTATCTGTATATTGTTTCTGTCTATAACAACCGTTAAATTATTAATTTTCAGTTTTCCGGCAAACATTATTGCCTCCCATGTATTGCCTTCTTCGTGTTCTCCGTCGGATGTGACAGCATAAACATGATATTTTCTGCCGTCAAGTTTTGCGGCTAACGAAACGCCGATTGCTTGAGATAATCCTTCGCCAAGGGGTCCTGAAGTATTCTCAACCCCGGGCAAAGCTGTTCTATGAGGGTGTCCTTGAAGTCTTGAGTTTATTTTGCGAAGTGTTTGCAACTCTTCAATAGGAAAATAGCCGGATAACGCCATTGCCCCGTAACGAACAGGGCAAATGTGGCCGTTAGAAAGAATTAGCCTGTCCCGGTCAGCCCAATCCGGATTTTTCGGATCGTGGTTTAAGATATGAAAATAAAAAGCCGAGAATATATCCGCCATGCCCAAAGGTCCGGCGCTATGTCCGGATCCCGCCTCTAAAAGCATTTCTATAATAAGGCTTCGAATTTTATCTGCGTTCTCTTCTAAAACTACAAGTTTTTCTTCTGTTAATAATTCCATTAGTTTTTAAAGACTATAAAAAGATCAGAAACATTAGAGTTTAATCTGCCGGTTATTATGCCATCCCCTGTTTTTTTGAAGAATTCCATACTGTTATTATTATTTAAATACGAAACAGAGTCTAATGTCAACTTCTGAGCTTCTTTTATTGTAAGTATATCTCCGATGGCTCCGGCAAGAGGAGAGTTATCCCATCCGTCGGAATCAAAAGAAACAAGAACAATATTTTCTTTTAAATATGGAAGCGCGCCGAGAATAACTTCCTGATTCCTCCCGCCTATGCCGTTTCCCATTACCTTGACTGTTGTTTCTCCTCCTGATAATAAAATTTTTCCGCTGGAGGCTTTTTTTATCAGCTTTTCTCCGGCTAATTTTGCTTCGGATTGAAATTTATCGGAGTAGATTTCGGATTCGAAACCTAATTCCTTAGCTCTTTTTTCCATTGCCTTAAGCGCTGTTTGGTTACTTAATACCAAAATATTGGAAACATTCTCAAAATATCTGTTTTCTTTAGGAGTTTCTATAAAGTTTTCTGCTTTCAGTTTCAGGCTTGACGGGAGATTTAATTTCTTAACAGTATCCAGCGCGTCTGTAAGGGTAGTGGAATCTTTCACGGTTGTTCCGGAGGCGATAACAGAAAGATCATTACCCGGGACGTCTGAAAAAATTAAAGAGAAAACTTTGGCCGGGTAAAGTATTTTTGCCAGCCCGCCTCCTTTAACGCTAGATAGGTGTTTCCTGATTGTGTTCATTTCAAAAATATTCGCGTTTGCTTTGAGTAAGGCTTTGTTTATTTCAGTAAGCTCATTTAGAGAAATTTTAGCAGGATCAACAAACATGCTTGATCCTCCTCCGCCAATAACGACCAAAACAAGAGTTTTTGGCGATAAATTACTGTATTTTTCAATAACCTTTTTTGTAAACTCATAATTTACAGAAGACGGAAGAGGATGCGTACCTTTTATATAATGAACTTTAGAGGATTTTTGTTCATTTGTGTCTATGACATGTCCTTCGGTTAAGAAGTCTCCTAATTTTTCTTCAATGATCTTTGCCAAGGCGCTCGTCCCTTTGCCAAAACCTAAAAGAATCACTTTTTCATATCTTTCAAGATTTATTTTGCTGTCTTTAATAATTAAAATATTTCCCGCGAGGTTAACAGTTTCATCAAGAACATTATGAGGTTCTATGGCAAAAAGCGCAGATTCTATAAGATTTAGAACAATCTCTCTATTTTTAGTTTTGGCAAGTCCGTCAAAGTTTTTAATAATATGCGCCATGTAACCTAAGTCTAACCCAGATTTTCGGATATGTCAAAAGAAGTTCTGTTTACGATGTTTTTCTGCCCATTATTTTTCTCTCTGTCGCCTGAAGATACTTTTTTCTTATTCTAATATTTTGCGGAGTTACTTCCAGAATTTCGTCGTCCGCGATAAAATCTAGTGCTTCTTCCAAACTTAAAATCTTCGCCGGTATAACATGCAGGGCAACGCCTTCGCCTTTTGATCTGTTATTTGTTTGCTTTTTCTCTTTGCAGACATTTACCTCTATGTCGTATTCCTGATTTGAAACGCCTACCACCATACCTTCATAAACAGGCGTTCCCGGATTAATAAACATAGTTCCCCTTTCCTGCGCGTTGGCTATTCCATAAGAAAGGGCAATACCAGAGTCAAAGGAAATAAGGGCTCCGTTTCTCTTGATTTGATTTTTGGATTCTGCTTTAGGAAAATATCCAAGAGAATAACTATTGAGAATTGCCGTGCCTCTTGTTTTGGTTAAAAAAGCATTTCTTATCCCAAGTAAATTTTTGCTGGATGCTTTATAAACAAACCTTACCGTATTATCCGATAGGTTTTTCATATCTATTAACTCGGCGGATCTTTTTGCCATTTCCTCCGATATTGCACCAATATATTCTTTGTCCACATCTATGCTTATTTCTTCAAACGGCTCGTTCAGAACCCCATTAATGTTTTTGTATATAACCTGCGGTTTTGACACCTGCAGTTCAAATCCTTCTCTGCGCATGGTTTCTATCAAAACTGACAAATGGAGTTCT
>JAJZOC010000076.1 GCA_021852095.1 bacterium
AATACATTTTTTGGTAAGGGAAGCAAGCCAGCTAGGGGTAGTACTTTTGGCTATGAATTCAAGCAGGTAATCTTTTGCATGGGTTTTATTGTTTGTGTCCATATGATTGTATCACATTTACTTCTTCTTGTGTTAAACCATAGAGTTTGTAAACTAATTGGTCAATCTGCTTTTCATAATCTCTAATTTTCGCTTGCTTCTCTGAATTAGTAATATAATCGCTTGAGTTTGTAATCGCAAGGATTTTATCAACGATTTCAACGAATATCGTTTGGAAGGATCGGTCAGCTAGTTTTATAGGCAAATTTCTTAAGTGTTCAGGATAAAAATGAAGTTTATCCGAGTAGTATTCATAAAAATACCATTCAATCAAGCGCGAGTTTAAAAGAGCGAGCATAAATTTGTTATTAATTTGACTTGAGAACTTAACTAATTCGGATTTCTCATTTAATTTATACTGCTTTAACTGATTATTCTTAACACTCTGCAGATCAACCCATCTTACACTTGTTGTCACACCATCATTGCAGTAAAATTTTTTATCATTGAGTATAAAACATAGTCCAGAACTGATTGTTCTTTTGCACATCAATCCCTTTACTTCAAATAATTCACTAAAATTAGGCCTATGATGTTCTAATGGTCTGTAATCAATAAATTTAAAAGAATTTATTCGCCACTTAGTGAAATTTTCAGCTTCTATGTATTTTTTAAAATTATCATTCAATGATTTATCATAAACGTAATGTTCTTTTTTAAAACCTAACTTTGAACTATGAACACTAATTGATCTTGTAACAAAATAAAAGTCCTCGATCTTATTAGAAGATTTTTTAATTTTGTTGATTAATGTAAGCTTCTTCTCGTTCAAATTTATTCTAAAATTTTTACTATCCAAATTATCAAAAGTTGATTGGCTAATAGTAGTTATACGTTTAGGACTTGCTAATAAATTTTCGAGGTTTTTATTAATTAAATCGCTGTCATTAAAATCCATAATTTTTATAGAATTGTGATTATCGAAGCTTTTTTGAACGATTGTAATACAACTATCAACAGTAGCTTTGAAAACATGGAAATTAAAGTTAATTATCGCAATAATTTTATTTTGTAAGAATAATTGCCTTATCCCTAAACCGTAACCTTGCGAGAGATATTTATTTGATGTAATGAAAGTCAATATTCCGTTGTCCTTTAATAAGTGTAGACCCTTTTCGAGGAATAAAACGTACATGTCGAAATGACCAGTGGCAGACTTGTATTTCTTTAAGTAATATTTTTTATTTCCTCCACCCATATTCCAACTACTGATATATGGTGGATTTGCAATAACAACATCAAAACCCCGATTGCCACTGGATCCAACCTCATTTTTGTTCTCAAATACTTCTGAAAAGTAAATCTCAAAGTCAAAATCTTTGTGGCCATTCGTTAACTGACCAATAATCTCATCGATTTGTTCTTTGTACTCATGCTTTTTACCAGCACTAGTTTCATTAAATAGGAATTGTTTCTTTTCTTTAAGTTCCTGCATTTTTTGTTCATAAAACATATCTCTCATGCCCATTTTTTCTTTTTCAACTTCAAGTAAACTATTTCCCTGCATGATTTTATAATCCAAATTAGGAAGCGGTTTAATCTGTTTTATATCTTGCTCATCAACTACAAGAGAAAGCCATAAACGAAGTTTGGCAATTTCTACCGCGCCCGGGTCAATGTCAACTCCGTATAATGAATTTTGAATGGCGTCTCTTTTAAAGTTATAAATTGAGCGGTCTTTCTTATCCTCTAAATAATTTGTAAGAGTATTTCTAGTCCTGATGATCTCGTTCATCATTCCAACAGGGAAAGCACCTGATCCAATCGCCGGATCGCAAACACGGATATTTTTTAACTTGTCATCAAGAAGCTGTGCATTTTTACGGACACTCTCCGGCAATTTATAGGAGTATGTCTCTGTTTCCTTTCCTTCTTGTTCAACTCTGCTGTCATGCTCGACTGCTGTTTCGCCGTATTGAATTAAATTCTCAATATCTTTTCTTGAGACGCTTTCACCTCGGAGGAGTCGTCCGCCTTCGGCGGCGCCACCCCGCCCCTTCGGGGCTTCCGAGGTGTCTTCATTCGAGGAGGAATTTAATTCGTTGACTAAGTAATTGATAAGACTTTCCTGACACATATAGTGGACAATCTCACGAGGAGTATAATAAGTGCCTTTTGATTTGCGATCTTTGACTTCCAAAAGGTTTTCAAAAACCTTACCTAACATCTCCGGATCAACAGCGACCTCTTTTTCCAGTGGTTCGTCTTCTTTAACAGTAAAGTTGTAGCGGTCAAAAATATCCAGTATGCCTGTTCCTATATCGCCCTCTTTAGTTCTTACATGATTAGAGAATAAGTCATCTGGTAAAAGTATATCTGTATGCACCCAATCATAGTCGCATAAGGGATCAAAAAGTCCTCCGTTTAAGAATGGAATCTTACAATTAAAACGGCTGTAAAAATCATCATCACGTTCTTTAGCTAATGCCTCATAAAAGAGAGGTTCTAAAATATCATTAAAGAAGTTTTTGTAATTGGCAATCTTTTTTTCAAACAGAAGCCGTAAGAAGTTTTTAGGACCCGTGCCCCAGTCGCTATCCCGCTCAACACCAAACCAGCCTTTTTTCTGTAAGAAGTAAAGAAAAACAATCTGTCCTAGCAGTTTTTTAGAAAAATCAACCGGGTCAACGCCCTTATCAGCAAAGTCTTTTGCAATATCATTATCTTTCTTTATAATTCGTTCAAGAGCATCTTTAACATCCAAGAAAAGACTTTTGTATTTTTCGAAGAACTCTTGAGTAACGACCTCGATATTAAAGGCTTTTTCTAAATCTGAAAGGAGAGGATTATTTTTATCATCCTGTAGGGTAGGTAATAGCTGTCGTTGTGCTGTATGGCTGTTTTCATTTTTACCAACTAAGAAAGAAAATCTGCGGGCTGGTGTAAGTTCGGTTTTGGTTTTAATCTTACCTGTTGAAGATTCAACAATTTTATAATCCATTTTAACCAGAGAAAACCGCCAGTCATCGGGATTATCGGTATAAAAAGAAACTAAGGCCGCGTCTTTTAATTCGCCCCCTCTGCTACCACCCAAATACCACGCAATAAAATTTCTCTGCATGGTGCGTGCGTGTTCGATGGAGTGTTCTTTTTTTAAGTGGACAATAAGGACATCAATTTTATTTCCTTCCGCGTCCTCGTATTTACCAATTCTTTCAAGGGTATTGATATATGGTTTGTAAGCGTCCGGTATAAAATTACCACGATAAATAAAGTTTTTTTCAGTATCTAAGTAGTTAAAAAGGTTTTTTGTAAAAGTAACGAATCGGTCACGATTAAAGGGGTTTTGAAATACATCTTGAATTAGCCTTGCAGCTGTATTTTTATCCATATCATTTACTTACTAGATATTCAGAAAGTATTACTTCTCTTTGCCCGGAAGTTTGAGCCGAACTTTCCGCAATAGTAACTCTAAAAAATTCCGGCGCAATGGTAGTTTTAAGAACAGCAAGCAGTCTTAGTGGGCTTATGCTACCCTTGAAGTGTTCGCTTACTTGTTTAATAATAGTTTTTGTTGTTTGTTTTGGCAAGCCTCCTTCTTCAAGCAGTTTGATAACTTTTCTGATGTATAATTCGTCATCATCGGTAAATCCTTTGAAGTGCTTTATTTCGTTTGATTTAAGAATCCGTAATACTTGAGTTGCTGTATCGCGGCCTCCTTTGGATTTTGCCTCTACCACTTCTTCTGTTGTTGAAAACTCAAACGCTTTTTTATTTTCCTCTAAGAGAAGGTAATAATCTTTTCCTAGATTCTCCCGCTTTGTGTCTTTGTTAACCTCAAGGGTTTTAGCTGCTGAAATAAAGTCTAGTTCTTCTGAATTTCCCTTATTGGCAAGATAGAATTTTTGTAATTTTCCTTTACGAAAATAGGTAAGCAGAGAATTGGATGTATTTTTGTGAACTCTTGCAGTACGAGCTTTTTTAGGCAGCCTTTTAATTCTCTCGAATAAATCAGGTTCGGCGTCCCGAATGGTTCTTATAATCTGTAAATATTTAAGCTCGCTCTCTATCGCCTCATCCTCACCGGTGATAGTCTTTTTAGAAGTTAGTTTTGTCCATAGATCATGCGATTTTATTTCCTCACCCTCTGTTAATAATCTGGCGTCAGTTCCAAGCATTTCTATAAACGCCTGTATTTTCGATTCTGCCGCCTCTTTTAGTTTTATCTGGTCGTTTGATTGCTTTGTGGGGAAAAAGTTAAAAGTGTAAATTGTGTCAAAGGGTGTATCTATACGATTGATACGGCCTGTTCTTTGCATAAGCCTTGTTGGATTCCAAGGAATATCGTAATTAACCACAACACTCGCGCGGTGCAAATTTACACCCTCTGATAAAACTTCTGTGCTGATAAGGATTCTATAATCATCTTTAGGAAATCTGGCTCTTGCGTCAAAGTTTTCAATAACTTTTTCGCGGGTCTGCGCGCTTGATCCACCATAAAAGGTCAAAACTTCATTCGAGAATTTACCTTGCAAATTCCGCCCGACATAGTCTGCCGTTTCTTTTGATTCTGTAAAGATAATAATTTTGTTACTTTTAAGAATTGGGCGGGAAGATAATACATCAATGAACTTTAAGAGCTTAGGGTCGCGATTAATACTGTCCCAAAGTTTAGAGACTTCTCTTAATGTCTTTAAATCATTTTCCAGTCTTTCCTTAAATTCAGGTCTAAAATCTTTTGAATTGTATCGTTGAGCCTTATCTTCATCTATAAGTTTTTGTATTGCTTCATCATTGTCATTTTCTAAAAACTCAAAGAGTTTATAGGTATATTTCTTACTAACATAGACATTGCCATTTTTAAACTCACGCAAAAACTGCTCGTAGGATGAAATAAATCTATGTAGTGTATTCTTAAAAGCGTAGAAACTGCTTTCAAGCCGTTTTATAAGAAGTATTTTCATAAACTTACCCATGTTTTTCTGTGCAAGCTCTTCAGGTTGAGTTAACTTTCCTTTGTAGTAAAGCTTGGGCGTATAACGGGCATAATTAAACTTTTTTGTTATTAGCTCAATAGTTTTGTTAAATATCTCATTTTCTTTATCATTTAATTCATAAAAAATAGGCTCTGGGTCGGCAACTTCTGGGAATTTGAGCTTTTGGCGTGTTAAGTCTTCACCAAAAAAATTAGTAATTTCCGTACGGGTTCTTCTGACCATGAGATATGTAAGGAGTTTTTCTCGAATATCTTTTGCGTTATCCCTTACCGCATTCATGTACTCGGCATAATTGCGCTGTCTATCTAAATCTTTGAGTCTTTTTTCGAGTCCAGCAAAAAATCTTTCCAGATCAGGAAGATTGGGAATTGTGCTTTTCTTACCCTTTTGGAACAGCTTCCCCTCTCAATAA
>JAJZOC010000028.1 GCA_021852095.1 bacterium
AAATAAAGTCAAGGTCACAAAATAATAAATAAGGACAAAACCAAACTTCCTTACCATCTCTCAACTGTGTTTATGCCCATAATGTCCCGTTGAGAAAAGACACTATGAACAAGACTTAAGCTGCCTGGGCGTATGCCCAATTAGCTGACTGTCTGACACCAAAGAGCTGCGCAAGAATTGCGTCTCGCTCGGCCTTTAATGCCTCAATGCGGTTTTTACCAGCATTTATAGTTTTGACTATGTTTAACGACTATTAATCAAAGTCGGCTTGCAGTTTTTTAATGTGCTTTTTTGTCGATGCAATGCATCCCCAATAAATAAGTATTTTATACTAATCTCTGGCTAAAGTCAAGCCGAAAACCGTTTTTGCCCCAGCCCTTTTTAAAACGTTTGCAGCTTCCAAAAGGGTTGCTCCGGTAGTTAAAACATCGTCAACCAAAAATATTGTTTTCCCTTTTAAATCTTTTGAAAAGTTTTCCTTAACACAGAAGGCTCCGGCAATATTCTCCTTTCTGAACTTTTCTTTAAGCCCTACTTGAGAATGGGTATTTTTAATTCTTTGCAAGGGGTCAAGCATAGATAGATTCAGTCTTGGAGCAAGTTCGCGGGCTAAAACTTCTGCCTGATTATATCCTCTTCTTCTGAATTTTGCGCCATATAAAGGAATAGGAACCAATACTGAAAAGGGATCTTGTTGTAAAATCCTGTTAAATGTTTCAATTTGAATAATACTTTCAAACATAAATTCCGCAAGAAAACCTCTTAGATCGAAAATATATGGATCATATTTAAATCTATGAACGAGCCGCTTTTCAGTATTGGTTATAGTTAAGTCCTGAAAATGCTCCGTCAATTGTGTATTTTCCCAGGCAGACGGGATGAGTTAAGCCGTTAAAAGACGGATTGCCGCAGACAAGACAAAAAGACTTGGCATCAAAAGAGAGATAAGTAAAACAGTTTTCGCATAAATAAGAACCTAATTTTTTGCAATTAACGCAGAATTTGGGAAAAATAAAATCCAAAATATCCACAAGCCAAGTTTATACCACTCCGCAATCATTTTGCAAAATTGGTCGCACGCCGCCATAGCTATGTTAGCGACGGGGGCGTATATGCCCACCGTAGCTTTCAAAATGGTAATCAGTTTACATAGTTAACTAAAGTAAACAAGAAATGATTGCTATGTTAGGCATCAACTTATTTATTTTGAAAGCAGAGGGGCAAAGCAGAAAGAGGCAAAGGATGTTATAATATAAAAGCCGGAGGAGTCGCATAGTTTGGTCCATTGCGAGGGGTTGCTAACCCCTTGAGCTCTAAAAGCTCGCGTGAGTTCGAATCTCACCTCCTCCGCAAACTTTACTGATAAAGGAGGGTTGGCCGAGCGGTAAGGCGCTAGTCTTGAAAACTAGTGGTGCGAAAGCCCTCAGAGGTTCGAATCCTCTACCCTCCGCATGAAAAAAATAACAAAAGTCCATAAACCGAAAGAGAATAAATATATCTTTACTGAAGGAATTAACTATTTTGAAACGGGTAAAACTTCAATTTGGGGAACTGGCGATAAAGATACGCTAGAACTTTTGAGAAAGATTAAAATTCACGGCAAATGCTTAAATCTCGCCGCTGGCGATGGTCGTTATAATTTAAATCTGTTAAAGAAAACTAATTTTGTTCTTGCTTCCGACATTGACGAAGGTGCTCTTAGCAAGTTGTTGCATAATACTCCGAAGAAATATAAAAAGAAATTAGATACAAAAGCTTTTGATATAACCAAGAAGTTCCCATTTGAAAGTGGTCAATTTGATAGCATTTTTTGCACGGGCACCTTACATCTTTTTCCAAAAAAAGTTTTACAACAAATAGTTTTTTAAATTGACAGGGTTCTTAAAACAAACGGGCGAGTGATAATTGATTTTGCAACAGACATAACAAGAACTTCTCCAGACGGGAAATCGATTGTATTTGGCAAAGAACCGCATTATAGCTTAAAAGACGCAAAGAATACTCTAAAAAATCTTTTCAGAAACTATCAGATACAAATGTACCAATCAAAAGTAACAGAACATTTTGAAGCGGCAAACCCTCCGTATACATTAAATTGTAAATTTATTATTTTAATAGCAGATAAAAAATAAATAATTTGCCGCCAACCTTCGATAAATTCAGATCAAGAATAAAAGCTGAAATTAAACTTGACAAATCGGTATGCTATCGTATATACTTTGGCTAATATGAATTATGCAGTGATTACCATAAAGATTGACCCGCAAACAAAGAAAGAGGCTATGGAAACAGCTGAAAATCTTGGCATGCCTTTAAGTGTTGTTATTAAGGCATTTTTAAAACAGTTTATCCGCACAAAGTCTGTAGAATTCAGTGCGCGAGACGAAGAACCAAACGAATATCTCAAATCAATAATGAAGCAAGCGGAAGAAAATTGGAAAAAAGGAAAACATTCTCCTGTATTTAATAATGCTGAAGATGCGATTGCATGGCTCCACAAAGATCATGAAAGTTTACTTTGACGCTGAGTTTTACAGACGATACAAAAAGGCAGATGTCAGAATCCAAAAAAGTGTTGATGAACGAATCCGTATCTTCCGCAAAAACCCCATGGATCCCCAACTAAACAATCACCCTTTACGTAAACCTTATCAAGGATACCGAAGTATTGATCTTACAGCAGATTATCGGGCGATCTATAAGGAAAGACCGCAGGAAAAAGAAATAATTGCATATTTTACCGGGCTGGGAAATCATAAACAATTATATAAGAAGTAATTCAGTTACGCCAAGAACTAGCCAAGAACTGTCAATTGACTAAAACCCGAATTTGCTATAAAGTAAAATCATGACTGCCCAAGAAACTACTCAAACGGAACAAAAAGAACAAGCCTTTCTTCCTAAAGAAATGCCTGATTTGCCAAGAGAACCAGAAGAATTACCATCGCAGACACAAGATTCACCAGTCTATTATCAACAATCTAATCAAGTACACACTCTTTTATCCTGGACAGCGCCGGGAAGACCGTTTAGAAAACGCAAGAAAGAGTTTTACTTAAGTTCTCTTTTGATTATGCTTTTAGTCGAGATAATCCTTTTTCTTTTCTCCGAATATGTTTTAATGCTTCTGGTTTTATCGTTAACTTTTGTGGCTTTCGCTCTTGTTACTGTTGCGCCGCATGATTTCCACTACAGAATATCCTCCGAAGGAATAACCATAGAGGATCATTTTTTTCTATGGCAAGAGCTTTACGACTTCTATTTTAGGAGAAGGGATAATATGGACATTCTGCATATAAGAACCCACGCCTTTCTTCCGGGCGAACTAACTATCACACTTGGAGACATACCTAAAGATCATGTAAAATCGATTCTTCTTTCGTATCTTCCTTACAGGGAATATATAAAACCGACATTTATGGAAAACGCCGCGGATTGGCTAGCCAAAAACTTTCCGCTTGAAAGAGATAGTACTCCGGAAAAAACCACTCAAGTTGCTTCATAATCCCCAATAGGATAAAATATAGCTGTATAATGCCCTTGTAGCTCAGTTGGATAGAGCGCAACGTTGCGGACGTTGAGGTCGAAGGTTCGAATCCTTTCGAGGGCGCCAAAAAAGGTGGGATGCTGGAGCGGCCAAACAGGCTGGTTTCGAAAACCATGCGAGATGAAAATCTCACGGGGGTTCAAATCCCTCTCCCACCGCCGCACTTGATTGTAGAAAATAGAGATTAGAAGATAGATTTTAAATTTCAATTCTAGCTTCTACCTTCTATTATCTAGTCCGTCCTCGTAGTCTAATGGATAAAACAGGGGCTTCCGAAGCCTCAACTGCGGGTTCGATTCCCGCCGAGGGCACTGAATCTGTGTGAATCAGTAACTAATCAGTGTAGATCTGTATTTTTTTATGAAATTTGAATTTTCTGCCGGCGGCATCGTATATAAAAGTCAAAAGTCAAAAGTCAAAAGTCAAAAAGACGATAAGATAATGATTCTCGTTTCCCAGCATTCCCAACATCATGGTTGGGTTTTTCCAAAAGGATTAATCGGCGACAAAGAAGAATTTAAAGGACAGACAAAAGAAGAAACGGCGATAAGAGAAGTGGAAGAAGAAACCGGCGCAAAAGGAAAAATTATAAAGCCGTTAACCCCTGTTACGTATTGGTATGTTTTTAGGGAGGAAAAAATAAAAAAAACCGTGTATTATTTTATAATGGAATACATGGGCGGAGACATCACAAAACACGACAAAGAAATGGAAAACGTAGAGTGGCTTCCTGTTGATGAGGTTGAAAAGAGACTAACCTATAAATCCGACAAAAAGGTGTGGAAGGAAGCAGAAAAACAAATGTATTTGTCATCCCCGTGAAAACGGGGATCCAATTAGCATATCAAAGTTTACTTTTAATTAGATTCCCGCATGCGCGGGAATGACAGCGTGTAAGGTAAATTAAAAAATAAAAATTGAGTTTATTTTGGAGGGATCGCATAGTGGTCTAGTGCGCTTGCTTGGAGAGCAGGTATATCCGCAAGGATATCGGGAGTCCGAATCTCCCTCCCTCCGCTTGACATTTTGGGTAAAATAATCCACACTAAAACCATGAACCTCTCTGCCCGTTTATTTTTATTTATATTTTTATCATTTATCACTCTCTATTTCTCATCTCTCATTTCTCATCTCTCATTTTTTAACCCTCCGCCTGCTTTTGCCCAAACCCAAAATAGTGAGTCTAGCTACAACACACCCAACACGGATCCGAATGTTCCAAAAAATCTGCATACATGGACTCAGAATGTAATGTTGGAAGTTGTATCCGCTATGAGCTGTGAGCTGGGAGGCGTTGATCCTACCAATCCAAACCAGCCCTGCCTTGGAGTTGATCAAAAAAGCGGCAAAATCGGATTTGTGCCAAACGGCGGCGGCGCGGTCGGCGTGATGGGCAGTCTGATTGCCATGACTTTTACCCCGCCCATTCATACCGGCGACTATTTTAATTATCTCTCCCAAAACTTTGGCATTGCTAAACACGCCTATGCCGCAACTGATTGCTCAAAAGATCCGCGAGGCATTGGTTTTTGCGGATTAACTCCACTAGTTGGTCTTTGGTCAGCATTTAGAAACATTGTTTATCTTTTGTTTGTAATTGTATTCGTTGTTATCGGGCTGGCTATTATGTTAAGGGTCAAAATTGATCCAAGAACCGTAATGAGTATCGAAAACCAGATCCCCAAAATAATAATCGGCATTCTTTTAGTTACCTTCTCCTTTGCCATCGCCGGATTTTTGGTTGATATGATGTATGTATCTATTTATCTAGTTTATGGAACAATCTCTAATGTTTCAGTTGTAAAATCAGACCCGACTATTTCTACATTCGCTCCTGCTAACTTACAAAACTCAACTCCTATGGGAGC
>JAJZOC010000090.1 GCA_021852095.1 bacterium
AACATTCCCCAAGCCGCAAAATCCACTTGTTTTATTTCCCCTTTGGGAAGAGAAGGATCATCCTGATATAAGGGTGGGGGAGGGGGAGTTTGGCTGGTGATAACAGGATTAGTCATAACAACAGTTCTGCCGTCTTTCTTTCCGTATAAGAAAAAAGTTAACCTATCTTGAGATAGATTAATGACGCTTTGAATAAGAATGTAATTTCCCGTATCATTTCTGAATTTAAGATCAACGGTTGGAGAATAAATCGTAGCATCCAGTCCTGGTGGAGAATCTTCTTCGTAGTATCCAACCCTATAGGCATGTGCGTGGCGCTCGACAATAGGCAATCCTGCATTCAAAAGAGCCCGAAAAAAGGTTGTTGAAACTTGACATACTCCTCCTCCGTCACCCAAAACTGTCCTCCCGTTTGCAATAACATAAGCCTGTTTATAGCCTGTAAAGGCAGAAATATCTCCTAATGCCTTATCAAAAGAAAAAGTTTCATTCGGAGCAACCAATATGCCGTTTAGTCTTTGGCTGGCTAGGTTAATGTTATAGACTCTGCTATCCATGGAGTCTTTAAAAAGGGATGTACCCGATCCTATAAGCTCTTTTATTCCAAAAGTGTTTGCTTTATCAGTTGTTAGAACGGGTTTTACTTTCATAACGGGTATCGTTATATTTATCACTTTCGGTCTTTTGGAAGAAACAATAGAAACAATATAGTTATTTATGATTTTACTCAATCTATCCATGTCTATCTCTTGCCCGTCCCGAGAAGGTTTAAACGCGGTAACTTTATTGTTTTGAAACGTAAACAAGGCGTCAACCGGCATAACGTCTATTTTTTGCTCAAAAGGTTTAATTTCTTGTTTTAAATAATCTTGGGAAAAATTGTAAGAAGGAGACAAATCGATTCCTGTAAAGTATGCTTGAAATACAATGCTTATGTTTGAGAATAGGTTTTTAGACCTTCCAACCGAAAAGGCTTGATCCGAGAGTAAAGGAGCATTATATGCTATGCCTAATTTTTTTGCTGAAACAGAAACAGTATCTCCTTTATAAGAGAAGACAATCTTTGTTTGGGCAATCTTTGAGTTTTTCTGCAAAAAGTAATTTAATACTTCAGGCTCTGTTTTTCCTCCAAAATCGGTGCCTTTAATAAATACTCCTGGATATACACGATCCATGTATCTTTGCTGAAAAAGTATAAAAGCAAAACTTATAAAAAGAAAAATTCCCAACAGAGACCCTATAAAAAACCAGGCAATGCTTTCCAGATACTTTTTACGAAAAATAAAATTCATTTGATCTTGTTGTTAGAATATTATACTATATACCACTCCGCAATCATTTTCGCAAAATGGTATATACCTACGCCCCGTCGCTAACATAGCTATGGCGGCGTGCGACCGTAGCTTTCAAAATGATAATTAACCTGCTATAGTGGATTAAGTATAACAAAAAATGATTGCTTCGTTAGGTATTATGGCACTTCGCCTATTGGCTACGAGGCCATAAAGACTTCGTAGCTGAAAGCGGAGAGTCTTTATACTTATTTGTATTTTGAAAGCAGAGGGGTATAAACTTACAATATGGACGACAATACAATTTTTCAAGGCAGAGATATTCAGCCAAAAGAACCCGAATCCGTTAACGCGGATGGTTTAAGTGCGTCTCCCGGGATAATTCCGCCTGATTTAAGCGATTCATCCGAAGGAATTAATATTCAAGCTATACTAAAAGCGGTTTTAGGTTTTGCTATACTTGCTGTTATAATATTTCTGATTCTTCATTTTATTATTCCCCTGTTTAGTACTAAAAGAAATACGCATACAACTATTACTTATTGGGGATTATGGGAAGGAGCAAATATTATTGATCCTGTTATTGCCGATTTCGAAAGACAGAATCCCAACATAAGCGTTAAATATGTAGAAGAAGATCCTAAACAATATAGGGAACGGCTTATTACCCGTATAGAAAATGGTACGGGTCCGGATGTATTTCGTTTTCATAATTCATGGCTCCCTATGCTTCGTAATTATTTATTACCTCTTTCATCCGATGTTATTTCGGGAAGTGATTTTAGTAAACTGTTTTATCCGGTTGCAAAACAGGACTTAACAGACAACGGGGCAATCTACGGTATTCCTTTGGAAATAGATACGCTATCTTTATTTGTGAATACAGACCTTTTTAAATCCGCAGGATTGTCGGCTCCTACAACATGGGATGACTTTTTAACAGATTGCAGACATCTTACCGTTAAAGATCAAGCAGGAAAAATTCTTACCGCCGGATGCGCGATGGGCACGTTTAATAATATTACCCACGCGCCGGATATAATTTCCCTTCTTTTCAAGCAAAACGGAGCAGATCTTACAAACCTTTCCTCTAATAAGTACGCTGCACAGGCGCTTGATTTTTATACATCTTTTGCCAAGGGAAGTAATAATGTTTGGGATAACACTTTAGATCCTTCTATTCTTGCGTTTTCAAAAGGTAATCTGGCAATGTATTTTGGCTATTCATGGGATGTGTTTACAATAAAATCCATAAATAAGAATCTACAGTTTAATATTTATCCTGTTCCTCATCTTCCTGGAGTGAATACGGGAGATACAATAGCTAGTTATTGGGCAGAAGGGGTTTCGGCAAAAAGCCAGCATCAGAAAGCCGCCCTTACGTTTATGAAATTTTTAACTCAAAAGACAACAGAAGAAGAGCTATTTTTGGAAGAGTCAAAGACAAGGTTATTCGGAGAACCTTATGCAAGAACTGATCTAGCGGGGTTTCTTAGCGGTAGTTCTTATCTTGCTCCCTTTGTTGCCCAAGCACCCAACGCGGTTTCTTCCTTTTTTGCAAGCGACACTTATGATGATGGACTGAATGCCCAAATGAATACTTATCTTGGTAACGCGGTTTCTTCCATACTTTCGGACACCTCTTCTCAAACTGCCGTTGACACTCTTTCGCAAGGAGTATCGCAGGTTCTAAAACAATATGGTCAGTAGTAGAAAAGTTGAGTTCCCACCTTCCAGGTGGGAACTCAATGTGGTAACATTAAGTCATGATAAATCCTCCGTTTGCTAATTCTTGTTATTATCATATCTACAATAGAGGCGTTGAAAAGCGAAACATTTTTATGGATAACTGGGATTATTCCCGTTTCTTGGAAACGTTAGATTTTTATCGCAAATGTCCTCAACCGCAGAAGCTTTCCGATTTTAGAAGAAGAGCTTTTGTGTTTAAAGAAGTTAAAGATCAAAAAGAGTTGATTAAAATTTTTGTATATTGTTTAATGCCGAACCATTTTCATCTTTTGGTTCAACAATTAGTTGATGGAGGAATAACTGCTTTTGTTAGCAATCTGGCAAATAGCTATACAAGGTACTTTAATACTAAACACGAGCGGGTTGGGGCCTTATTTCAGGGAGCATTTAAAGCCAGACTGGTAGAAACGGACGAGTATTTACTGCAGGCGTCCAAATACATTCATCGTAACTCTTTCTCTCTTTTACAGTGGAAGAGCAAAATCTATCCTTATTCTTCTTATCGTTATTATCTTTCTTCAAAAAAGCATCCGTTCTGCGATATAGGTTTTATTCTGTCTTATTTTTCGCAAACAAATCCCGGACTAACTTACAAAACATTTGTAGAGGGAGATCAGTCTATAGATCCAAATATTTTTCCTTTGTTACTTGAGGAAGAGAACTAGTAGGGATTTTTTGTCTTTAACCGAGTTCCCACCTTCCAGGTGGGAACTCGAAGATCTATATGTTTGAAGATGTAAGAGAATCGATTCTTAAAACACTTATCTACGGCGATATTTTTGATTACCCTTTAACAAAAAAAGAAATTTGGAAATTTCTAATAGCAACAAAAGCTAAACGGACATTGTTTGAAAATGCCGTATCCGAGTTCCCACCTGGAAGGTGGGAACTCAAGCAAGGGCTGCTTTTTCTTCTGGGGCGGGCAGAGATTGTAGAAATAAGAAGAAAAAGACAACAGGTAAGCAGAAAAAAGTTAGAGCTTGCTAAAAAAATTATTCAAAAACTTTCTTTAGTTTCCACAGTTTTATTCATCGGTATAAGCGGAGGGTTGGCTCTTGAAAATTCTAAAGAAGACGACGACATTGACTTATTTATAATAACCTCAAGGGGAACCATTTGGTTTACCCGTCTAGTTTTGGTTCTTACACTAATCTTAATGGGGCAATATCGTGGGCAGGGGAAAAAAAAGTCACAAAAAATTTGTTTAAATATGTTTCTAGATGAAAACGCATTAACACTACCCAAAGAAAGACAAAATTTATATACCGCTCATGAAGTAGCGCAGGTGATGCCGATTTTTCAAAGAAACGATACGTATATTAAATTTTTAGATGCAAATAAGTGGGTGAAAAAATTCTTGCCGAATGCAATGGGAAGAATCAGAAATCAAGAATCAGAAATCAAGAATCAGAATAAAAATCCATTTATCATTTCTCATTTCTCATTTCTCATTTTCGAATGGATTGCGAAACGCATCCAGCTTTTCTATATGAAAAATCATATAACCTCTGAAACTATTTCCGATACTCTTTTAGCTTTCCATCCTTTCGAATATAAAAACTATGTTTTGAAAGAGTATAATAAACGATTAAGACATTATGAAATTAGATAGCGTTGTTTGCGGGGGAACATTTGACCATTTTCACAAAGGACACACGTCTCTGTTAAGCTTAGCTTTTTCTTTGGGAAGCAAGGTGACCATTGGTGTAACTAGCGACGGCTACGTTAAGAATTCAAAATCTAGAATTAAGAATTCAGAATTAATAGAGAGCTACGAAGAAAGAAAGAACGCGATCGAGTTCTTTCTAAAAAAAGAAAATGTTTTTAACAGAGCGAAAATTCTAAAAATAGACGATTTGTTTGGGCCGACTCTCGATAAGGATATTTTAATTCAAGCCATTATTGTTTCGCAGAATACCCGTCACGGAGCGGAAATTATCAATAAGGAAAGACAAAAAAGAGGTTTATCGAAACTTGAGATTTTTGTTTCTCCGATGGTTTTTGCACAAGACGGAAAAGAAATTTCATCTTCCAGAATAAGAAACGGAGAAATAAACCGTCAAGGAAAATTATATATTAACTCAAGCCTTATATCTAAAAAACTAGTTATCACGAAAGCAGTGAGAAAAAGTCTTAAAAAACCTTTAGGAATTTTATTTAAAAACTTAGACAATTTAAATATTCCGCCTAATGCTCCTATTACTGTTGTTGGAGATGTTACCTGCGAGGTGTTTAATCACTTAGCAGTTAATCAGGACATATCCGTTTTAGATTTTTTAGTCAATAGAGAAAAAAAGTTTACAGAAATTAAAGAACTTGGTTTTTCGGGGGGGTG
>JAJZOC010000009.1 GCA_021852095.1 bacterium
CGGGCATTGAATTTAATACTATAATTAATACATGAGCAAGATTTATTTATCTTCTATAGTTTTGATATTTGCACTTTTTTTGCTTTTTCCTCAAAAAGCCAAAGCAACCAATGACTGTGCAGGAAAATCTGTTGATTATCCATGTACATATGGAACAGGTACCTGCGACAATACAGACCAATTATGCTGCTACTACTTGGCAAATGGGCCAATGTGTTCCCAAAATCCTAACTATTTAACTCCAACCCCAACTTCAACAACCCCAATCCCGACCACTCTAACTTTAACTCCAACCCCAACTTCAACAACCCCAATCCCCACAGATGTTTGCCCTGGGGGCATATGTAGTACTGCGATAGGACCGATGGATGCAAGCAGTCCGGAAAAGTTTGTAGGAACTCTATTCGGGATAATTCTTGGTCTTTCCGGCGGAATTGCTCTGATTTTAATTATTGTTTCAGGTTATAACTTAATGTTTTCCCAGGGAAACGCGGAAAAGGTTCAGGGAGCGCGGGAAACATTAACCTCGGCAATCGTCGGACTTTTGTTTATAATACTATCATTAGTTATCCTGCAGGTTATAGGAGTAGATATACTGCATATACCGGGAATCGGCGGATAGGAATTATGTTAGATCAAAGATCAAATCTCAAAAATCAAATCCAAGTTAAAAACTCAAAGACATAAATGAATCAAGAATTATGAATCAACTATTGTAAACGATGAAGACTCTTGCTTTAACTATACAAGGAACACCTATTGTCCCGCCCGCAGGTGTACCATCCGGCGGATTGAGCGGTCCGGGAACGAATGTAATTAATGTCGCGCTCAACCTGCTTTTTCTGGCAGGAATTGTAATGGCAATTGTTTTTGTTATCTATTCGGGGGTACAGTGGGTTATGTCCGGCGGAGATAAACAAAAACTACAAAATGCCAGAAACAGACTAACCTACTCTATTGTGGGATTAATAGTTATAGCTTTATCGTTTGTAATAATAAACAGTGTAGTTGCTCTTCTTGGCGGAAATCCGGGATTTTTTCTAAATACCCCTTGACAAACAAAAAATTATCTGCATATACTACCTTAATGAATAGATTAACCAGGGTAATTTTGGGATTGGGATTTCTTCAATATTTTATATATCCTGTTTCTGTTTTTGCCGTATCTGTAAGTACGGACAGTAATGGCGCTACCGGCAATGGTACTATACCCCTCACTCCTCCCTCAGGAGCTATTAGCGGTATTTGTCTTACGGCAATACCTCAATTTATAATTCAGCTTCTTTTTGTTGTAGGAGTTATTATTGCCGTTGCTTTTCTTATCTACGGAGGAATTAAATGGGTAATGTCTGGTGGGGATAAAGCAGGGGTCGAAGCGGCAAGAAATCATATTGTGGCGGCAATTGTGGGCTTGGTAATAATAGCCGCCGCTTTTGTGATTATCGGAATAGTATTTCAATTATTAGGGAAGACTAATCCTATAAATAATCTTAGTATTACATCTCTCTCTGGGGGAACTCTCCAGACTACTGGTTGCCAATAATAACAACCACGCCTCTAGATACAATATCCTATTGCTCAAACAATATTCTTTTGTTATTCTAATATTGTATGAAGGATTGGAACATTATTCTTGGGAACTGCTATCAGGATGTTAACGGAGCCAAAAATGTAGCAACCTTAAACTGCATCCCGGCTGTATTTCAAAATATAGTTTATGCCGCTTTTATTTTTGCAGGCATTGCCGCTTTGGTATTTGTAATTATCTCCGGAATTAAATTCCTAACCTCCGGCGGAGATCCTAAGCAGGTGGAAGGAGCAAGAAATACAATGACCTATGCAATTATCGGATTGGTTGTTATTTTGCTTTCTTTTGCGATTCTCAATTTTATATCCGACATAACCGGAGTACAATGTATTAAAATATTCGGATTCGGCAACTGCCACCAATAAACTCAAAGATCAAAACTCAAAACCAAGTTAAAAACTCGAAGAGAAAATAAATCTTTAAGCTTTGAGCTAGTCTTTGATCTTTAAACTTTTATCTTTGATCTAGTATATTGATTTTGATTTCCGAAGTAATTTTATCCATCCTATCACCAATAGATCCAGTCCTATGGGTACCAATATTAACAGGTCTATCTTTCCGAATAGGGCTTTTGTCGCGGGAGAAGAAAAATAATCCGGAATCGCTTGCGGCACCCTTAAACCGATAAAGAAAAGCATACCCATGATAAGCAAAATCACTACAAGGAGTTCCAATGTTCCCTCCAAATCTTTACTGCTTGAAAACATGGTATTGCCGATTTCAAAAACAATAAAAAGTTCTAGGATTACTTTTATGGTCTGTGATATTGGAAAATTAAGTTTAGTAAAATAAAAAAGAGAACTTAAAATAATTAAAACACCGATAATAAAAGGCGCGGCGCCGATAATCGCCCGCCTAATTGGATCTGTTTTAGCAACTGCCACACTGCCAAGCTTTACTTCGTCTCCCGACACCTTTGGCATAAACTCTATCTCCCCAACTGGAACAAAAAGAAGAGAAGCGGTTAAAAGATGAGATAATTCATGCACGATTACCCCGGGCAAAAAAAGAAAAGAAAACAGATAAATTGCCGTATTTTTATTCTTTGTAATTCTTAAGAAGAATTCCGAAACAGATCTTGTCAAAACCCGGGAGAGAAAAAACAAAAAAGCAAGTTCAAAAAGAAAAAGAACCGCAAAAACCATAGCAAACTATTAACCTTTTGTAAGAGAGGAATATCCGCTTGATGCCCCAAAGAAAACAAACAAAAGAAAAAACAGACCGGCTTTTTTACCATATTTCTCAAGATAAGCCCTGGCACCCTCCTTGCCAAGCTGAACATTTAGAAGCTCCTCTAAATCCTCCTGCTTCATCTGTTTACCAAATATATGCTCGCTCAAACCCTCTGCGGAGGTCAAAATACCTGTTGCGATAAAACCCTCAAAGTCTCCGCTTCTGGCCATAGCCACTGCCGCGTCAACCTCCTTATCGGAAAAATTCGCTCCCTGCAGGGCTTTTTTTAAATCGGCAAGCTCGTTTACCGACTGGTCATATAGCTCTTTCATGCGCTCATCGGGAACTTTAATATCAACGCCGCTTGCCCGTAGCTCACTTAACGCTCTATATCTGGGAATAGCCTTGCCCGTCTGACTTGCCACACGCAAAAGCACCAACAAACGACGATCCTGCGGCGAAACTTCTTGGCCCTTTTCCTGAAGCGCTTTTATTTTCTCTTCAAGATGGGAAATTTGATCTGAAATAAGCGCGTCTTCCGGAGCTTGCTCTTTGGCTGGGGCTTCGGGCGTTTCTACCTCGGCGTCTTTTGCTTTTGCTTTATCTAGAGAATCTCTTGCATTCTTCACAGCCTCTTCAACTTTTTGAGCATTGGAAAAATCTGTGTCATCGCCTTGCAAAGCCTTTATATGGAGATCCAAAAGAACCCTTTCCGGAGTTCCCTCTGTGAACTGTTCTAAAATTGCAGTCGCTTCTTCTACCAATTGAACATCTAAAATTTCCTGCGGAGAATAATTTTTAAAATTATCTTTATTAATTGTAACAGATTCTCCTTTAATTACAGCTTTTATTGATCCTCCCTCTTGAAACCATTCATCTCTCAAAGACTCGTCCTGCAAAAGACCTAACGTAAGCAGAGCGTTTTCACCATGCTCCATTTCTAATCCACTAGCGCCATTCTTGTTCTCCTTGTTTTTTAGATCTGAAATTTTTCTATCAAGAATTTCTCCCGCAAGATTTCGCACTCCTTCAACCATATCTTGACTCAAGGAAGCTTCTCTATTTCCCGCATCTGGTTGTTGAGAGACTGCTGGAGTCAATTCGCCATCCATATATTTTTATAGTACTTGAAATATATTCAGGAATCAACTACTATTTTTATATGGGCGTAACGTCTCCCGATCTCTTAAATAAATATATTCAAGGCGATAAAAATAATCAGAAAGCTGGCGTTGACGCCTCTGCCCCAATCCAACAAAAAGCTCTTGAACTGCATGAGCGGCGCAAATATCTTAATCTCGGAGGAACCGAAGACAACAGCGTAACCAAAGAAAAAAAACTAACGGAAAAATTTGAGTTTAGAGAAGAAACAACAAGCGGACAAACCATATTTCTCAAAAATCATTTAGAGCGGCTGTCAAGAGTACAAAAACAAAATCCCAAAGTTCTCACGGGACGCGGACACGAACTTGACCAACAATTACTAGCCCTCAGATCTCCTAAAAGAGGCGAGGACGGAAAAGAAATGCTTGACAATCACGAAAATATTATCATGGAGGCAGACGAACAAAAAATTAAGGCATTTCTCGCCACAGATAAAGGAAGAATCATTACAAATCTGGCACTCGAACAGCAAATGGCATACGAAACCGCCGCTTTAGGCATACGACTTGCGGAACTTCCTTCTGGACAACGGGAGGAAATTCTGCGGGAAAGGCTCGGAGCAAATGCTATCAGATTGGGAATAGACCAGGGATTTTTAGACCGCTTTCTGCAAGATAAAGCTATCCCTTGGCTAACCGCGCACATAACAGATGTTGGCGGCAGAACCAATATAGGACTTTTACAGAATATACAGCGGTGGCAGACTCTAACAGTCGGAGGCATCCTTTCTTCTATTTTAAGCGGAGTAGGATTTGCGGCCTTTGGCCCTCCCGGAATTGCGGCAGGAGCCGCTCCCGCAGTTGTCGCGGAGACACAGCGAAGCCTAAGACACGGCGTAACGCTTGAAATCCAACAGTCTGCAGAAACTCTTTTGGCGATTACGGATAATCCGGGAGAAGCCGCATACGTTAAGGCAATGACAGGCATTGACGTAAAAGATTTTCAGGTTAACCAGCAAACAGGAGAAATTACCAGAACAAATGGAGCTGCCGACACCATGAGCATTCACGCAGCCCAACGGGATGTGCTGGAGAAATTCGCAACCAGACAAAAGTTTTACGAAGACATAGGGGTGGATCAAAAAGACCTTGACGTAACACCGGAACAATTTATTACCAACTATTTTACCGGAGGACAAAAAGAACAGATAAATACAACCTGGGGATCCCGATTGCAAGAAGTATTCAAACCAAACAATGGCGGTATTCGTGATACGGCTGGACAAATTCTGAGTGACCCAAACTTTCTTAACCCTGTTTTCCTAATATGGCCGGCTACGGTTGGCTATACAATCTTCTCGCCCAATTTAGACATCGAAGGCAATTATAGACGATTTATGCAAGCCCG
>JAJZOC010000040.1 GCA_021852095.1 bacterium
TTTCAGCCCTATGGTGTAAAGATTGGAAGGATCCACATTTGGAAAAACCCGGGCATTAGCACCGATTTTAGGTATCAAAATATCAAACTGTGTATCAATAGGTGTCAAAATTTGTTCTTTAGCTCCGGACAAAACGTCGGCAAGATCCACTTTGGAACTTGAATTGAAAGTAGAATTAGAATTACCGGAGTGTCTTTTTAAAACATCTCCCAAAGAGGATTTTGTAACAGGCTCTGCTACTTGATAATGCACTCCCCTTGCCTGCCCGATCCTAAAAAGAGCCTCATAATAAATGGTCGGTCCGAATGTGGCAATAACTCCAAATAAAGAAAACAAAATCAAAAAATTGCCGATCGAACGAAGAATTAAGAATTTGATAATTTCCGATCTTGTCATGGTTTACCCCGTATATACGACACCATGACGCGAGGACGAAGCCCTCGGGAATGGCAAGCATTTTACGGGGCGTCCCTACCCAGACTCGAACTGGGAATCTTTCCCTTAGGACGGGACTGCTCTATCCAATTGAGCTATAGGGACAAAGATTAGAATCTTTGAAATGAGAAATGCGAATTTCTTGAACTTGATTCCTTGAAATCTTGAATTCAAGACGTCAAATATTCAATATCAAAAAATCAAGAGTATCCCACTTCAAGACATCTACGTTGTATTTTAGCACAAAAGAAAGTAAAATGGAGTTATTCTGGCTTTAAAGATAAATTCTGCTTTGCAGAACGGGGTGTAGTTCATCGGTAGAACGCTCGGTTCGGGACCGAGAGGCACTGGGTCCAATTCCCAGCACCCCGACCCATTCGACTCGCAAGGCGAATGGGAGCTGAGCCCGTCGAAGTTCATCTTCCAGCTTGCTCGCTCAAGGTCTCCGACTTTTCGACAAGCTCAATGTCTTCGACTTTTCGACAAGCTCAATGTCTTCGACTTTTCTTACTTCTTGCCTAACAAACAAAAATGTGAGATGATTTTCTTATGGAAGAAAAACTGACTAAAAAAGAATTAAAAGCCCAAAGACACGAAGAAAAGCTGATCGAAGAAAAAAAGGAAAGATTTAAACAGAATATCAAAAACCTAACTTTATTCATCGGCATACCATTAGTTGTAATAGCAAGCGTTATCGGGTTAGTGCTAATCTCGGGTTCAAGCACTCCGCCTTCCTCAAGCTCCATAAAAGCTCCTCCCATTACATCCAAAGATATTACAATGGGAAACAAAAATGCTAAAGTTACACTTATTGAATACGCGGATTTCCAGTGTCCTGCCTGCGCCGCTTATTATCCCTTAGTTAAACGGTTAACATCGAAATTCGACAATAAGATATTGTTTGCCTACCGGTTTTTTCCCCTCACCCAACTCCACCAGAACGCAATGCTGTCGGCAGAAGCCGCGTACGCCGCAAACAAACAGGGAAAATTCTGGCAGATGCATGATTTGCTTTTTGCAAATCAAACCTCATGGGCAGATTCCAACAATGCAGAAGCCATATTTACGGGCTATGCCAAAAAACTGGGGCTTAATCTAAATAAATTTCAAAAAGATATGAACTCCGGAGAGGCTAAAGTTTTTATCAACAATGAAGAAAATATAGGCACAGCTATTGGGGTTAATTCAACCCCCACCTTTTTCCTGAACGGAACAGAAATACAAAACCCCAGAAGCTATTCTGACTTTAAAAACCTCATCGAACAAAAACTTAAGTGAATGAAAAACAAGAAACATTTAGCTTTTTATACCACTTCGCAATCATTTTACAAAATTATATACCTACGCCCCGTCGCTAACATAGCTATGGCGGCGTGCGACCGTAGCTTTCAAAATGATAATCAACCTGCTATAGTAAATTACATGCAACAAAAAATGATTTCTTCGTTAGGTATTATATATTCGTATTTTGAAAGTAGAGGGGTATATCTTCTCCTGCTTTTTTCATTTTTGGGTTTCTTAGACCTTACTTACTTAACTATTCTCCATTATAAAAATGTCATCCCGCCATGTTCCCTTATTAACGGCTGCGAAACTGTTTTAACAAGTAAATACTCAACTATTGGCAGTATTCCGATTTCTCTGCTAGGAGCAGGTTATTATCTTGCTATGATAATCATATCGAGTATTTTGATTTATAGAAAGTCGCTTAAATACAAAGCATTCTTAATCTTTCTAACAGCTCTTGGGTTTATTATTTCTATCATCTATTTATCCATACAGATCTTTGTTTTAAGACAGTTGTGCCAATACTGCGCCTTCTCCGACCTCATGGCTCTTGGAGTATTTACGGTTTCGCTATATCTCTGCAAAACCCAGCTTTAAATTCCAGAGGTAGGCTTAGCGCTTACCTCATTACAAAACCTAGCTTTGATTTAGTTTTTATTTCTTTATCCATACAGCTGAATATGGGTTCCGAGGATATGAAAAGTGATTACCGTCTGGGTTTTGCTTTCATGAATTCGAAACAATGCTCTCCAATCATCTGTTACGTCAATGCTGTTATATCCTGAATATTTCTCTTTTAAAGGATGATTTCTCAATTGTGGGTGATCAGGACTTTCTAAAAATAATTCAAGCGATTCCATGAAGGCAACTTTGATTTCGAGCGGCGCAGCTTTTCGCTGCTTATTAAAGCGGTCAGTAAATTCAATTCGCGGAGGTTTTTTTATCATTTTTTATTTCTTCATTTAGGTAATGAAGTGCATCCTTACCAGTTTTAAAAGAGACTACTCTGCCCGCTTTAACATCTGCTTCGGATTCTTTAAGAACTCGGGAAAGATATTTGTTTGGCACCTCATCCTCCGCGCTAAAAACTACTGTTTTTGTTTTCACAAAGTGTTTCAAGTAATGATTTAGTACCATACTAAGGCTGATGCCCATTTTTCTGGCTACTTTTTGGGCTTCCTGTTTGATTTCTTCCTGTGTGGTGAAATTGATTACTGCCGATTGCATAAAATTCTTCTTTATATAGAAATACTATCACTCTTATATAACTTTGTCAATCCGTTTTAAAGTAACCGCTCAGGAGTCTCTGAAGATAACGTCATCGCGAGGTCTTCGACTCCGAGGCTCAGATCTTCGATTCCGAGATCGTCACTCAGATTAGAGGAACTCGAGGAGCTATGAAATAGCCGTGGCGATCTCAAAAGATTGCTTCGCGGAGTTTACACTGAGCGAAGTCGAAGTGCTCGCAATGACGAAGTTTTGTCAAATCCTGAACGGTTACCCTATAGTAGTTTGACTTATAATCTTTCCTCTGATATAATTTTCCTCTTATGCAAGAAAGATTTCTTCCGGGAGCGGTAGAGAAATTAACTCCTAGATCAATTACTCCTATGGAACAACGCTTAAGAGCAGGTTGTGTACCAACATCTATATCAATGGTCTTTTCAGGATTTGGGATAAATATTAGCGAACAAGCTCTCGTTGAAAAATATTTTCCAACAGTAAAACTTCCAATTACCGATCCAAAAGTAGGTGTATCCAATATAGACACAGTAAGAGGAATAATTCAAATAATAAAAGATCTTGGTTTAGGGGAAAGTCTACAGCTTGATGTATTTATACCTGGATTGAGTGAATACACAAGAAAATCCTCTGAAAAGGAATACATTGTAAAAGCCAAACCTCAAGCCGTAGGGAGTTATGGAAAAGGATTTGAAAAAGGAAGTGATGAGAGGGCTTTTTTTGAGACTTTAGAACAATTAGCAAAAGTGGGTGAGATTGGGGTATATACCGCTAATGCCAAACTAATGCAATTCGCCAAAAACCATACTTTTTGGCGGGAACCAGCAGAAGCAACAGAAGGATTCTACAGAGAATTATCGAGTTTTATTAGTAAAGGACATATCGTTGGACCTCATGGGGGGATGACCCGACACACTAGAACCCTTGATGGAAGCAAAATGGTAAGATTGCCTAATCGGGAGGATGAAAAAGGTTATCTAATACTAGATCCCATAGGAAGAACCTATCCAGTTTCTCTTCAATCCTTAGTTATGATAGATTCGTTTGGAGTTCGGGGAGATGTTTTTGACTACTTATTTAGGGTTTCGCCCAGAGAAGAAACTTTAAAATCTCAAAAACCTGGTCTTCGAAGATTTATCCCTAATTTCCGGGGCTAAATCAACTCATCCGCTCTTTTGTAGTCGTAGATCTCAAACGGCTTAAACCAAAGTGTCTTTTCAAAGTTTGCCTCCTCTAAAGAGGCCGAAATATGAACAAGATTCATTACTCCCCTTTTCTCGTCATTGGCATAAGCGGCAGAGTCGGTGGAATAGTCACCTCGAATAGTACCCGAAGCGGCTTGAACCGGCATTGTCGGACCGGCTAAAGCAATCACGTTTTCAACCGCGTGCCTGCCTTCCAAGATCATTGCCACAACCGGACCCGAAGTTACATAATCAAATAACCATTTTCTAACCATCCGACCAAGCTCCAAAGGATCATCCGTTCCCAAATCTTTTTTTGCGTTCTTGCCGTATTTTGTATAGGTCTTGAGTGTTTTTTCTCCCCATCTCTTAAGTGTTTCAGAATCATTACTTCTATAATGTTTTGTTAAAAGATCTTCCGCGGGCAAAACCATCTTCATCGCCACAATTTTCAATCCCATTCTCTCGAACTTTTGAATCAGCTCGCCAACAAGACCCCTTTTTACCCCATCCGGTTTTATTAAAACAAATGTCTGCTCCATATATACTAGATAATAGATAATAGATACTAGAAGATAGATCTTTTCTATTTTCCAGCTTCCAGCTTCAAGTTCTAACCTCTACCTTCTATTGTCTATTATCAATAATTATTACTTTAGCAGTTTTTCGAACCTTTGTCCATCCTCAAAATTACCTATAACTGCCAAATTCAAATACCTTGACAGATATTTATCAGCCACTCGCTCTACATCTTCCAGCTCAAGTCTCTGCATTTTCTCTATAATCTCGTCCGGATTGTAAATTTGTTTTTCCAAAAGCTCCTGATTACCATAAAAACTCGCAACCGAGCGGCTGTCTTCCAACATCAAAAAG
>JAJZOC010000085.1 GCA_021852095.1 bacterium
TCCGATCTAATTTTTTTTGCAATAGGACCGGCAACGTTTGAACCCTCCCCTGAATCTTCCGATAAAACCGTAACAACAATCTGCGGATTATAAGCCGGAGCAAAAAGCGTAAGCCAGGCATCAGGAAGCGTAGTTGCTCCTCCATGCTGAGAAGTTCCTGTTTTGCATGCAATAGTTACTTTTCTATAATCTTTAAAATTTGCAGAATTTGTAGCTTGCGGAACTTCCAAAAAATCTTTTCCGTCAATTTTTAACTTTGGATTTTTAACGCTAAAGTTAAATAACGGCCACGCGACTCCTCCTGGATTACACGCCTCTATCATCCCTTTTCTAATCAAGTCTACGGTTTTCTGCGAAATAAAGTTTTGATCTTTTAGATTTGCCTGCCCCTCGAGGTCTTGACGAAGTGGGGATCTTTGATCTAATAGTAGGTGCGGCCGATACAGTGAGCCGCCATTTGCTATAACCTGCGTCCAAGCGTTAACCTGTAAAGGCGTTGTAAGAAGATAGCCCTGTCCTATTCCATAATGATAGGTATCTCCTAAATACCATGGTTGGCCAATATTTTCTTTTTTCCAAGCAATAGATGGTAAAACGCCCTTTGCCTCGCCGGGAAGATCAATGCCCAGTCTTGATCCCAAGCCAAAACGGTCAGCCATAGCGGATAACTTATCAACGCCTATTTTTTCCGCAAGTTTATAGAAAAAAATATCATTTGATCGTTGTATAGCTTTGACAACATTAACTTCTCCATCTGTTTTCCCATAATCGGTATAGTACCAATTAGCAAAAGAAAATGCCCCAACCTTTAAAATACCCGTATCTTTAACCTGAAAATTTTGATCTATAATTTTATCCTGTAATCCCGCCGCCGCAACCACAATTTTAAAAGTTGAACCGGGAGGATACTCACCCGAGATTGCCCTATTAAGAAGCGGCTGGTTTTTAGAGTCCAATAAAACAGAAGAAACTGTTTTATACGCAGTGTCGGATGTTTTATATCCTTGTCCCATCGTAAATAAATTTGGATCAAAGGATGGCTTTGAAACAAGAGCCAGGATTGCTCCCTTTGGCGTTGATACAATAGCCGCACCTTTTTTAACACTGGACATCGCGTTAAAAACAGCTTCCTGAAGTTTTAGGTCTATTGTTAGGTGAATATTATGCCCAGGGATGGGTTCTGTTTCACCAAGAGTTCTTATTTTCCTGCCAAGCGCGTCTACTTCTATCAACTCCCGGCCGTCTATACCCCGAAGTTCTTTCTCGTACTCACTTTCTATGCCCATTTTTCCAACTAAATCATCAACTCCATAAGAAGAAAAATATTTGCTTCTTAGTTCATTCTTGCTAATTTGGCCTATGTACCCAACTACGTCAGCCAAAATATTTTTATAAGGATATTCCCTTAGACTGTCTATTTCCAGCCCTTTCTTTCCACTTGCTATAATGGACAACGCGTCTTTGGTATCCAAAAGTCTTACCTTTCCGTTTAAAGTTTCTCTAAAACCCGGCACATTAAAAACCAGAGGAACGCCGTTCCGGTCAAAGATTATTCCTCTTGGCGCATGAATCGTTGAAGTTCTTATTCTGTTGGCGTTAGCAAGACTATTATAATAAGAGCCCTTAATTATCTGAAGAAAAACTATTCTTAAAAAAAGGAGAGAGAAAAGAATAATAAGAACCACCGGCAATAAATACGCACGCATAGAATTTTTATTCATATTATTTTCTCCATCTTCTGTATCTCCTGCTTTCTTGTCCAACGCTTGGTCTGTTAAAATGTTTTAAAACATTTTAACAAAGGCTACCTATTAACTATTTAAAACCTCATCTTTTCCCCTTAATCGAGAGATCACTATAAAGGCAGTAATTGCTATGATCGAGTTGGCAAAAGACTGAATAAAAATATAATCATAACCTAAAACTTCCAAAAATAAAAAAGAACCTATAAAAGCGGCAAAGAAAACAAAGGGCACGGTATCAATCTCATGTCTTCTTTCATAAAGACTAACAATAAAAATAAAAAACAGAAGAAATATACTGCTTCGCCCGATATGCCCTACTCCTTGAACGTCTAAAAACAACCCAAAAATAAACGCCAAAACCAATACCCACGAAGAATCTCGGTAAAAAAGATAAACCAATAAAATCATGACAATAATAAGAGGCAAAGTTGTAAGAAAACTTGCCAGAACCAAAAAAACAATTAATATCAGCCAAAAAATCCATTTCATTATTTTATTGAGTCTAACGCGGTTTCGTAATAATAAAAACCATAGACAGTTTTGAAAAATCGACTAAACTTTCAATCTCCGCTGTCTGAAAGATCGCGCTGGGATTTTTAATTATAGATACAATCTTTCCTACTATAAGATCAGGAGGAATTCCTACCCCTTGGGTATCCAAAGAACCTGTGCTCACAACAATATCTCCTTCTTTAAGATCCGCAGAGGGCAAAATATTGTTGAAAGAAATCGAACTCGCACCTTCACCCCTAACAACCCCCAAAGCGCCGGATCTCAAAGTATGAGCTGTTATAGAAAATTTATTACTGGTTACAAGAGAAACAACAGAAAAGGCCTCATTCGTATCCTGTATTTCTCCGACAAGATTAGATTTAAAAATAACTGCCTGCCCTTTTTTTACACCGTCTATTTTCCCTTTATTTAAAATAAATTCTAAAGGGCTGGTTATTCCAGGAACAAAAGACGGCTTAGCCACAATTTCAGCCGGCAGAAGCGTGTCACTCCTTGGATAAACCGTTTGGAATTGATCCAAAAGAGCATTATTTTCCTTTAAAAGGATTTCAAATTTGGCGAGTTTTTCTAACAGCTGTTTATTTTGATTAGCGAGCTTTGCTTCAGGATTATTATTTACCTGCGAAGAGGTAAAAATAGTAATAACGGAAAACTCCGCAGATGAAATTGCACGACCCATAAAAACACTTATCACCTTAACGGGTGTAAATTGCCACAACAAAAATAAAACTATTCCCGCGGCAAATAGAATAAAAAAAGAGGCTAAAAAGTTTCTTCTTCTCCTCATGATATTTCTTAGCTTAAACCGCCTGTAACCTTAACTCTGTTAAGAAGCTCTTTGTCTTCTAAGACCTTACCTGTTCCCCTAACTACGCTCAAAAGCGGTGAATCAGAAACAATAACAGGTATATGCGTACGTTCAACAATAAGCTGGTCCAGCCCCGAAAGTTCGGCTCCGCCGCCTGTTAAGATAATTCCATGTTCCAAAATATCAGAAGTTAGCTCCGGCGGAGACTCTTCTAGGATATCGGAAACGCCCTCTATTATTTGAACCACCGAAGACGCGATAGCTTCTCTTATCTCGGTCTCCGTAACCCTTAAGCTTCTTGGAAGACCTGTTTCTACATCTCTCCCCCTTACAATCGCCATCCTCTCCTTCGCCGTATCTTGTTTTTGATCTTTGAGTTTTGATTTTTGATTTTGGTAGGCGCTTCCTATTTTTATTTTTAAATCTTCAGCGCTTGCCTCACCTATTATTAAACCGTGGCGAAGTCTTAAATAATGAATAATTGCTTTATCCATTTCATCCCCTGCAACCTTTAAAGACTTGCTAACTACAATGCCACCTAAGGATATAACGGCTATTTCCGTTGTACCTCCACCAACATCTACTATCATCATTCCTGTTGGCTGAAAAACCGAAACCCCCTCGCCTATCGCCGCCGCCATAGGCTCTTCAATAAGATATGCTTCTCTAGCCCCGGCTGATAGAGCCGCTTCCCAAACAGCCCTGCGCTCAACTTCGGTAACAGAAGAAGGTATACCTATAACAACTTTCGGCCTTGCCCATAAAGACATAAATCCATTTGTATCATGTACTTTTTGCACATAGTGAGAAATCATTGCAGATGTCGCATCAAAGTCAGCAATAACCCCTCCTCTTAACGGCCTTATAGTAACAAGAGAAGCAGGAGTTTTTCCCAGCATTTTTTTCGCTTCTGTCCCTATAGCTATAAGTTTTTTATCTTTCTTATGCATTGTAACAATGGATGGCTCCCTTATTACAATACCCTTACCTCTAACCCAGACAAGTGTATTTGCCGTGCCAAGATCTATGCCGATATCATGAGAAAAAATAGAGAAAAACTTATCAAACATACACCATCAATATTATCAGTAAATACCAATTAAAGATTTGAAATTGGATTATTGATAATATTCTTATAATACCACAGATTCCTCAAGTTTTACCAATCGAAAAGTTAATATGGGGAAGAATTTTATAAAGAACGAGCCGCGTCTGGTGCGGTAATGAATAAATTTTTATTTAAGACTTAAACGATCTGCCAAATCCGAAAGATATAAAGACTTTGCGGTTACATTTACTATCATTGCCTCATTCCATAACAAATGGTTAATATTGGGAACAAGCTTTCCTTCATCGTTGTAATATAAAAGTTCTACCGCATAACCATATTTATCAAAAATATTTGTTGCTCGGCGTAAAAACTGATGACCCATTGCTTGAAATATTTTTGCATCAGTAAGATTACCCCTTTTTGCTTGATCGATTCCTATATCTATTCCTATGTTTGCCCTATACAATTCATCCAATAACCAACGTGCTTCCTTCACTTTTATATCAAGAGATTCTGATCCGCGATAATAATGATCACCTATATATCGTATTCCCCCCGGATCATCACCTATACGTCGCTCTGTGTCCGATGCTGTAAAATATATCTGTGGATCAACATAGTCCATTGCTCCATGTCCCATCGCGACAAGGGTAGCTAGATCAGTTTTTCCATAATGTCCTTCCGGGCATGTATATTCATATGGATATTTTTCTCTTACAAAACGTTGTCCCTTGTGCACTGTCTCTTTTATTTGTTTCCACGTACTATCAATCATGAACGGCGAGATAAGATGTAAACCATGTGTGACCAATGCGATAGAAGAAATAGGCGGCGGATCATAAACTTTTCCCCACTCCCACATAGATGTCTTACGTCTGCCGCGCC
>JAJZOC010000019.1 GCA_021852095.1 bacterium
CAACTGTAGCAAAAGGTGTATCCTGAATTTCATCAATAATACCTTTTATTCCCAGAGGCACTCCAATTCTAACAGGCATAGCAAGCATTCTTTTAGCTGAATCCTGGATTCCTATAGTAGACGCTCCGCCGCCTGTTATAACTAATCCTGCCGGAGTCTGTCCTAAAAATTCGCTCTTTTTTATTTCCATACCAATCATAGTAAATATCTCATTAAGTCTTGGCCGTATTATGCCTTCAACCAAGGTTTTTCTCGAGATTTTACGGATCTCTTCCGGTAAATTTAACGATGAAATATCAATCTCATCGGTCTTTGAAGAAGATAAGCCTTCTTTCTTATTAAACCCTGTTTGAATTTCTTCTCCATATTCGGTTAGTATTTTTTTTGAGTGTCCCTTTGACAAAAATAATTTTATTTTCTCCGCCGATTCTAAAGAAACTCTCAAGCCTATTGCTAAATCATTTGTTATGTACCTCGCCCCTATAGGCAAAACGGAGGAATATGCGACAGATCCATCGACAAAAGCAGAAATATCCGTAGTACCAGCTCCTATATCAACCAAAACCACACCCAGCTCTTTCTCTGTGCTGGACAAAACAGATAAACTGCTCGCATACCCGCTAAAAATCGCCGCGTCCAAATCAACACCCACTTCCTGCAATGCCTTTTCCATGTTTCTTAAGGAAATCGCATTAGAAATAATAAGATGTGTATCAACCTCCAACCTAACCCCTGCCATACCGAGCGGATCCTTAATCCCCTCCTGACCGTCTACTGTATAACTTCGAGGCAAAACATGAATAATTTCTTTTGTCGAAGGAAGAGAAATTGCCTTTGCCGCGTCTATAACCCTTGAAAGATCGCTATGCGTAATTTCTCCATTTTGTCCGGCAACCGCGACCACTCCCCTAGAATTTGCGCTTTCTATATGAGAACCTCCTATGGAAGCAACTACATGAGATACAGAATAACCCGCCATTCTTTCTGCACCTTCTATAGAAGAATTTATAGAAGAAACTGCACCTTCTATGTCAACTATCTGACCTTTTTTTATACCCGAAGAACTAACTTCTGAAACACCCAAAACATTTACTATTCCATCTTCTATCCTAGCAATTATAGTGACTATTTTAGATGTACCAATATCAACTCCAACAACAATTTTTCCTTCGTTCATACTACAAGTCTTATTTTAAGACAATAATAGGATTTGAGAACCTAAAATCCAATCTACTAAAATCCTTACCTTCTATTGTAAGACGACTTTGTATGAGTTGTAAAGAGGAAACTTGTGCTGAAACTCCCAACTTTTTAGAAAAAATTACCTCTTTATCCTTAGTCAGCCTAACAATATAAGCAGAATCCGATGCTTTAGATATTGACATAAAACTTATATGGGCATCTGTAAGATTTTTTACTAAATCTTTATAAGATTTATCAGTATTGTTTTTTTCTAAAATAATTTTCTGATTTTTAGACAGAGGGCTTATTGTTTTATGCGGGGTTAAATATGATCTTAAAACCTTAGGCCAAATAAAAATAAAGAGTGCAAAAATAAGAACATATATTATGTAAAATATAACCCTAAGACGTACATTTGATCTTTTTCGTATTGTCATAAAGCATTGCTAGCTACACCTTCCAATACGTCTATTATATTTTGGGCACTATCAGAGCTAGTAAATTTTCTTGCACTGGCAGCACTATTTAGATAGGTTTGTTTGTTAGCAAGCATCTCAAATATTTTATTCTTGAGAATATAGGAAGAAAGATCTTTCTGTAGAATTATCTCTCCCAAACCTGTCTTTTTAAAAAAATTAGCATTTTTAACCTGCTCGTCTTTTTGTGCAAAAGGCAAAGGAATAGTAATGGCTGGCTTTCCAAAATATAATAGCTCTGTAATAGTATTTATGCCCGAACGAGTAATAACAAGATCCGCTTTTTCTAATACAGAACCAACATATGAGGAATCAATAAATTTAGTAATGTAATATTTATCTTTTTTATCTTGCCTTAATTCTGTTCTTAAATTAGAAAGCTTATCATAATCTTTGTATTTTTGTGAATCACCCGTTTGATGTATTACTCGGCATTTTTCTAATAATTCTTCTATACAACCCTCTACCGCCTCATTAATAGCGTGTGATCCTAAACTTCCGCCTGTTATATACAACAGGGGAAAATCCTTATATTGACTCTCCTCAAGAAAATTGCTGCCCAAGACGGTTCTTAAAGATTTAATCTTAAAGTTTCTAATGGGATTTCCCGTTAATATTGTTTTTTCTTTCTTAAAAAATTTTCTTGAAGATTTCCAGGAAATACATACTTTTCTCGCCATAAACGACACTATTCTGTTAGATAATCCCGCTTCCAGAGTCTGTTCATGAACCACAACAGGAATACCCATCAAAAACGAACAAACGGCAACAGGAAAAGATATATATCCACCGAAAGATAAAACAACATTAGGCTTAAACTTTCTAATAATAAAATATGACTGGATAAACCCATGAGGTAATTTTAAAATTGATAATATTGTATACCGTGTAAATTTTCTCTGAACTCTACCCGATACAATAGGTTTGAAATTTATTTTATTTCTCTTAGCAGATTGGTATTCAAAAGATATTGCTTTATCTCCTTCCATAGAGTATTTTCTGCCGACCAAAAGCACTAGATTACGTTTCTTTCGCAATGATTGAATTAGAGCTAGTGCAGGAGCAAAATGTCCGCCGCCTCCAACTGCTATTAATAACCTCACGAATGACCTCCTTGTCTTGAGATATTTAAAAGTATTCCTATTGAACACAAATCTATAACAAGGGATGAACCGCCATACGAAATGAAAGGAAGAGGAATACCTGTTAAAGGAAAAAGAACTGTTTGAGCTGCCAAATTAGTTATGGCTTGTATACCCAAAAAAGAGATTATAGCTCCGGATAAAATCCTACCGAATTTATCACGGGCACGACTGGCAATAACAAAACCCCTCCAAATAACAACCATGAATATAATTATAATCACTGTCGCTCCGATAAATCCTAATTCTTCCGCTATAATAGCAAAAATGGAATCTGTCGTATTTTCCGGAAGATAAGCATACTTCTGCAGAGAATTTCCCAAACCGACGCCAAAGATCCCTCCGGACCCAAGTGAAATTAAAATCTGACGCACATGATAAGAAGATCGAAGAATAGACTGATTATAATTAAAAAAGGTAGCAAGTCTTTTGGCTCTATAAGGTTCTATTTTTATAAGTAAATAACCCAAAGCTCCAATAACGGGAAGGGACAAAAATAGATTAGTCACGTTACCGCCGGACAAAAAATAAACAACTAATCCTTCAAAAAGAATAATAAAGGCAGTCCCCATATCCGGCTCTATAAGAACCAAAAACAAAACAAAACCCATAAGAAGGAAAAATGCCGGCAATCTGCGCTTTTCTTTTTGAGAAAACCAAGCAGATAAATATATAGCCAGGGCAAATTTTACAAATTCCGCGGGCTGTAAAAGAAAAAAACGCAGATTAACCCACCTATGCGCTCCCAACGTATAAACGCCTATTTTAGGAATAAATACTAAAATTAAAAAAAATATTGAGGTAATCAAAATAGGAAAAGCAAGCAAAAACAATTTACGGTAGTCAAAAAAAGAAAAAAAGGTAAGGCCAATCAGGCCTAAACCAGCCCAAGCGATTTGTTCTTTAATGTAGTGATATCTATCACCAAAATCTCTAAATGCGACAAAGGAAGAAATATCGTATATCATGAATAAACCGAATACTGTTAGAAACAGAACACTCAAAAGTAAAAGCAGATCAACTTTTTTCATAAATTTCTAACTTATGATATTCTATATGAGGTTAGTGAATAAACGCTATGTATAATCCTAGAACCGCTAAGAAAAATCCTAAAAGCCATGCTCTCATGACAATTTTCGGCTCTTCCCACCCAATTTTTTGCAAATAAAGATGCAAAGGGGACACCGGTAATATTTTTCTACCCAATATCTTCTTGCTGCTTATTTGAATTAGAGAAGATCCAACTTCAAAGATAAATACACCGCCAATAACTGCCAGTGTTATAATTTTCCCTGTTAAAAGACCAATAACGGCAAGAGCCGCTCCCAAAGACAAAGAACCAACATCTCCCAACCAAATTCTAGCCTTATAAATATTAAAATATAAAAATGCAGCCACACTTCCCATTAAAACTGCCACAAAAATACCTAAACCCTGCTCCAATTCTCTGGAGGTTATCGCTAAAAAAGCTACAAGACAAATAAGAAATAAACCACCCGCTAAACCATCCAATCCATCTGTTATGTTAAACGCATTTACGAAAGAAACGATTATAAATGCCGCGAATAAAATATAGACAATGCCAAGGCTCGCTAAACCGAATCCATGCACAAAAATGAAACTATATCCCAGCTTTGTATACAAAACAGCAGCAATAATAAACGCTAAAACCCATTGTATAATAAATTTCTGTCTAAGTCTTAACCCAAAAAAAGCCGATTCCTGTTTACTCAATTTCTTTATATCGTCATAAAGACCCAAGAGACCAAAACTTATAAACGAAAACAAGATTACAAATATTTCCCATGGATTTACGTCAACTTGAAGTAATCCATACGCCCAAAGCGTAAGAATAGATACAACTAATACTATTAGTATACCTCCGCCAAAAGGCGTTCCTACTTTCCATTTATGGAATTTATCAAAAAGAGGAGTCCTATGGTTAAAAACATCCTTTGTTGTCTGTTCTTGACGTCTTAATTTAATCTTATAAAGAAAATCTATAAACGGAATAAAAAGAATTCCCGTAATAAAGAAAGAAAGAATAGTCAAACCCAAAACCTGAGCCATAGACTTCTATTATACATCCAACCTGCCCATCTAATCAACCAAAAGTCTTACCAAATCAAAAAGTGAAGTGAACGGGTTACGTGTA
>JAJZOC010000025.1:0-3612 GCA_021852095.1 bacterium
ATCTTATTTATAAAGGCTTTCCTTTAAAAGTTTCGATAATTTCATATTTTGGATCTTTTTTAAGCATTCCTAACGTACTTTTTGCCAAAATATAATATTCATCTCCCTGCCTGACTTTAACGTAGGTTAGTGTAGGATTAACAGCCAGCGCCGGAGTTACTATTTTATTCCAAGGGGTCGTAGACCATGCCAGGATATAAGTATCTTTTTCATCTTTTAGTTTATATTTGTAAGTAGTTGCCGCATCGGGAACTTCTTTATAAGAATTATCAAGCGCTGTCTCGAAGTTTGATATAGGCGTCGCACAATGCGGGCAATAGAGCATTACACGAAAGCCTTTATAAATAAGATTTTTTTCATACATTTGTTTAAAAACCCACATTACGGATTCCATGTAGGGCATATCCCATGTTTTATAAGCATTTTTAAAATCCGTCCAGCGGCCAATATGGTCCACATACCATTCCCATTCGCCGGAAACTTCATTTACATATCTTCTGCATTCCTCTATAAATTTTTTAATTCCCACCCGTTCTTCTATTTCCTTTTTCGATTTAATACCCAAGGCATTTTCTACTTTATTTTCAATAGGCAGTCCATGTCCGTCCCATCCCCAAACGCGTCTTACCCTATAACCCTTCATTGTCCAGTATCTACCAAAAACATCCTTGGGTAAACTTGAAAGAAGCGAACCATAATGAGGCATACCTGTTACAAAAGGAGGGCCGTCTAAAAATGTCCATGTTTTATCCATAGGACGGTTTTCTATGGATTTTTCGAAAATCTTATTTTCTTTCCAAAATTTAAGCACTTCTTCTTCAAGTTTGGGAAAATCAACTTTTGAGGAAACAGGTTTAAACATAGCTTATATTGTAAACCAAACTAGACTTGAGATCAATAGGAGTAAGATCTAAAAATAAATCTCTACACCCGCCAAAATTCTATCCTAACCTAGAAGATAACAATCACTGTATGCAAGCAAGCGATGACCCATATGTACCCATTGCTGACACGTTGAGAGATGAATTAAATGCAGAAACCATAAAAATGGAAAACATGAAACACTTTAGCGGCGATGACGGAATAAAAGAATTACCAATCGTCCTAAATAAACTTCTTGAAATATCAAGATAATTTTAACTTTTTACTTTTCATTCCTCAAAAATGCGGGGTATCTAAATCATTCCTTTTATTGCCGCCCGATTGACAGATAAAAATAAAACGCTTATTATAAATTTATGAAGCCTTTTTCCGACCTGAAATTAATTCTAAAATCGGCGCTTCTTTCTGCGGTTTTTACTGTCCTTCTACTCATGCTTGTAAACTATTTTTTCAATCATTCATGGAATCTTTTTCTAGGAAGTTCAAATATGCAGCCGTTTACTGTTCAGGGAACAGGCAGTGTGACACAAAAACCTGACGAAGCAAAGATATCATTTACGGTTACTAAAACCGCGCCTGTGCTTAAAGATGCCCAAGATCAAACCAATACACAAACTAATACGATTGTTTCGGATCTCAGAAAAATAGGAATCGCGCAGAAAGATATCAGAACAAGTAATTATTCTTCATACCCTATTTATAACAACAGCACTATAAGAATGATGCCCGTGAGAATCCCATCTTATCAAACCTCACGAACCATCACAGGCTACACCGTCAGCGAAAATATTAATGTTACTCTCCATAACATAATAAAAGCAAACAATGTAATTGATGCAATAACAAAAGACAAAGCAGAAAATATCTCCGGACCAAACCTTATGTTTTCCAATAAAACACGACAAGCTCTGGTTAATAAAGCCAGAATAAAGGCAATTAATAACGCAAAAGAAGAAGCGCAAAGCATGGCAGATGCGGCAGGAATCCATTTAGGAAGAATAATTAACATTAGAGAGAATAATATCCCGTATCCAATTGAACCAATGATGTATGGAAAAACAGTAAATAGCACAAACAATTCTGCTACACAGATTAATCCAGGAGAAGATACTATTACAGAAACCGTAACGCTTTCCTACGAAACGTGGTAATGTCTTGTCTATTTCCCGTATTATATACTAGATAGAGCTTTCTAGGAGAATGGTTTAAGCGAAAAAATATAAGAGACAGAAGAGACAGTAAGAGACAGAAGAGACAGATAGATTAATTCTTATTTCTCAAAAATGCGGGGATTTCAAAAATATCTTCCTCTTTTTGAGAATAATCCTCACGAGAAGAAGATGGCGTATTTTGTACTTCTTCAAATCTATGTTCTTCTTTAGTAGGAACAAATCTTTGGAGGGTTTGTTTTGTCTGGTCAAAACCTGTAGCAATAACTGTTACTTTTATCTGATCGTGCATAGATTCATCTATAGTTGCTCCGAATATAATATTTGCGTCCGGATCCGCAGCTTGGGAAATTATCTTAGCAGCCTCATCAACTTCGCTCATTGTGAGATCTTCCCCGCCTATGATATTAAAAAGAACTCCTCTTGCTCCATCCATAGATATTTCTAAAAGTGGAGAAGCAATCGCAGATCTGGCGGCTGTTTGAGCCCTGTTTTCTCCAACTCCAGTACCTATACCCATAAGAGCCGAACCTGCATCTGTCATAATCGTTCTTACGTCTGCAAAATCCACATTAATAAGCCCAGGCATGGTAATCAAATCCGATATTCCCTGTACTCCTTGACCCAAAACAGAATCTACAACTTTAAAAGCATCCAAAAGTGAAAGTTTTTTATCTACTACCTCCAATATTCTTTGGTTTGGAATTACAATTAATGTATCAACCTTGTCTTTAAGATTTTCCAAACCTTCTTCCGCAGAAACCATTCTTCTTGTCCCCTCAAAAGAAAACGGTTTTGTTACAACCCCTATTGTTAACGCCCCAACCTCTTTGGCTATTTTCGCGATAACAGGCGTTGCGCCAGTGCCTGTTCCTCCGCCCATTCCGGCCGCCAAAAAGACCATGTCTGACCCTTCAAGAAGATCTTTAATTTTTGCTGAAGATTCCTCTGCCGCCTGCCTACCCATTTCAGGATCTCCCCCAGAACCCAGACCCTTGGTAAGATTCTCTCCTATCTGAATCTTGGTTGGGGATTGAGACATAAGAAGGGCTTGCGCGTCTGTATTAACCGAAATAAAATCAACGCCTCGTATCTGACTTTGTAAGATCATAGAACCAACAGCGTTGCCTCCGCCGCCGCCAATACCTATAACCCTTATTTTTGCAAAATTAGCAGTCTGGGGTTTAATTAACATATTCTTCCTCGAATCCTAGCAAATTAGGAATATTTATGCAATAGCCAAAAGGAGATCACTACTAAAAGAAACTTGTAAAATTAATGGTGTTAAGGTAAACTTTATCTATGATTTAAAGGAATATGAATAACAGTATGCCAATACAAAAACTTATAGTCTTACTGAAAAAGACAGATAAAAAGTCTTCTAATCCTGTACCTTAACTGTATATTATGGAAGTTGATGATCCACGTAATAATAAAGAAGAATTAATAGCTCAAGAAGTAGAAAGTTTAAGACAGGAAAATCCTGAAGTATATGAACCGAAATACTTTCGAGGCATTAAGTCATCAACCTTAATTGGTATCAAGCAAGCAGATGGAAGAT
>JAJZOC010000025.1:3622-4689 GCA_021852095.1 bacterium
CATGGATCGCTTCGCTATTGCTAACATTAGGGCATCTTTTTACCCGGCCGAATATATTAATATTACAAAAAACCTCTGGAACAATACAACTTAATAATCAAGATGAAGTAGGATTCTTTGTGAATTATCCCCAGCTTTATTCATTTAATTTTGCGAATTCATATGCAGCTCCTCAATATGACTGGAAAAAGTTTAGAGATCAAGGGACTGATGAAGTTAAAGATGTTGAAGAAAGAATATTTATCGAAGTCACACTTCGCAAAATATTGGAATTATCGCCGGAAGAACAGAACCTTATTTTCAACAATTTCCAAATTGTGTTAGGCTTTGGATCAAATACTTTTGCAATAGCGAAGCGATCCATGGATAGAGGAGCATTAGAAGGAGAATGTGCAATACGCAGAGACGTAGATCTACATACGGAGTTAACTCATATATTCGTTCCATTCAATAAAAAAAGAGAGTTTTTAGAGTATTTTAGAAAAATTTTACCCCAAGAGACATTAGACAAAATTAGAATTATTTCAAGCGAGGCATATATGAAACTAGATGCTACTAAAACTAAAAGGACATCTCCAGATTCAGAACTGAGGACAAGACAAACAAGCATGCGCCGCGAGGTGATGCTTCCATACGAATTAAAGCCTAAAATACCAGTAGATAAACAGATTCTGATTGATCCCAAGTTAATATCAAAAATAATGCAAGAATTTTCTAAGGAACAAGAGGAAAATAATAAATCGCCTCAAAAATAGTCTCGATTACACCCACGGAGTAACTTTTACTTGTCAATCGTTTCGTCCTCTAGTCAACGGTACAAAATTTAATCTCATCTTTCATTTCGCTTCAGTTCACTAGAGAACTAGTGCTACGTTTCGATGATTTTCCTGCGTCTCTGGCCCGTTCGGCGGTGAGCTCAGGGCGTCGAACCGCTTGTCCAGAATCAGATCCTGGATGCGCTCGTACCTCGCTTACCAGGATGACTATAAGTAGGGAATTAAAGAGGATGGAGTACTAGAGTAAAGCCGGTACCGCATTTTAAATTCAATTAGTCTAATGATCTAAAT
>JAJZOC010000036.1 GCA_021852095.1 bacterium
GGATACGAACGAAAGAAAGGCACTTTTTAAAAGTTTGCTTTCAGCGTTAATGATTAACGAGAGGATAGAAACAACAGAGGAAAAGGCTAGATCGATAAGAGGAATAGCAGAGAAATTAATAACTCGGGCTAAGAAGAAAAATAGCAGGGATTCTCTGTTTAAAAGATATCTTGTTCAAGAAGCTATAGACAAGCTGACAAAAAAAATTTCGCCGCTTTTTGCAAAAACGCAGGGAGGGTATACAAGAACGATAAAAACAGGGAACAGGCTGTCAGATAACGCGGCGATGGCTATAATAGAATTTACAAAAAAAACGGTAAATTCCGCAGAGGAAATAACAATAACAGAAAAACTAAATCCTCCTGCGGTAATAGAGGCTAAGATAAAAGATACTAAACAAGCAGAAAAAAAAGTTAAAAGATCTGTTAAAAAGTCTGCAGCTAAAGAAAATAAATAAAATTATGACAGTTACAAAACCTACTTCGGAAAAAGATATAGAAAGGTCATGGTATTTTTTTGATCTTAAAGGAGAGAATTTAGGCAGAACTTCAACTAAAATTGCTAAGATCTTAATGGGTAAAGCAAAGCCGTATTTTGTGCGTCACTTGGATTGCGGAGATTTTGTAGTTGCTGTAAATGCGAAATCGATTAAGGTTACGGGTAAAAAGGAAACGTCTAAAACTTATTACTCATATTCCGGTTATCCTGGAGGATTAAGTTCTAGGACGCTTGAAAAATTAAGAGAAGAAAAGCCAGAAGAAATCATGTATCACGCGGTGCGGGGGATGCTGCCGCAAAACAGACTCCGTGATAAAATGTTGGCAAGACTGTTTGTTTTTCCGATGAACGAGCATACTTTTGCGGATAAAAAATTTAAAAATAAATCTTAATAAAAATTATGGCAGATATAATAAAAAAAGAAGTTGTTAAAAAGGATTATATAGCATCTGTTGGAAGACGCAAAGAGGCAGTGGCAAGGCTTAGACTTTATACGGGTACTAAAGATATTGAATGGGATACTCAAGTAGTAAAAAAGGGAGAAATTTTTGTCAATAAAAAACCAATAGATCAGTATTTTAACAAGAGACTGCATGAGGCTTTGTATCTAGAGCCTTTTAGGATAACGAACACTTTACATAAATATGCTATTACGGTTATTGTAAGCGGCGGAGGGCTTATCGGTCAATTGGATGCTTTTGTTCATGCTGTTTCAAGGGCATTAAACGCGTTGGACAAAGAAAAATTCCGCCCGATCCTCAAGAAGAAGAAATTTTTAACCAGGGATTCAAGGACTCGCGAAAGACGCAAGGTGGGAATGGGCGGAAAAGCAAGAAGAAAAAGACAGAGCCCCAAACGTTAACACTTCAATATTTTAATATATTAAATAAATGCTTCAGATTTAGATTTATAAGTTTTTGCCCATTTGACTATTAAGGCATGGTAGTTTTGGTAGAGATTCAATAATTTAGCGCTCGACAGGTTACGCGGAAGATTTGTTTCAAAGAATTCTTTAAGTTCATCGTAGTTATCGCTTTTTGTAAGATTTTTTCTCTCAACAAATCTTTTTGTATAGGCGTCTATTACAAAAACAGGTTTATCCAAAGCGTAAAGAAGTATCGTGTCTGCGGTTTCATTGCCTATACCTTTCAGAGATAGGAGTTTTTCGCGAAGGGAATTCGTCGGAATATCGGAAAGTCCTTGCAGGCTTTTATAATTCTCGGTAACAAATCGGCAAAAAAGAGATAGTCTTTCTGCCTTTTGGTTATAAAAGCCCGAGGGTTTAATCATTTGTTTCAGGTCATCCATCTTAAGATTATAGATTTTTTCAATAGAACCAGCATTTTGTTTCCGTAGGTTTTCGATTGCCTTTTGAACATTTTGCCAGTTGGTATTTTGGGTAAGTATCGCGCCAATTGCAATCTCTTCTTTGCTGTGCGGCTTATCAACATTAAACCATGGCCACTTACCAGGGTAGTCAAATTTAAATAAGAGTTCAAAATAAAAGATCAAAAGCTTTGGAAATATATAAGCGCTTCTTTTAATATCTGCCTTTCCATCCTTAGAAAATAAAACGCCTTCTTTTTTTAGAATATGCTCTTTAGCTTTTACTCCGCCCATAGCATAACCTGTCAGATTTCCGTTTACACTAACAACTCTATGGCATGGAATATTTTTTATATCAGGATTAACATGCAGGGCGAATCCGACTATTCGGGGATTTTTTATGCCGGTAAGTCGGGAAATTTCTTTGTAGGTTGATATCTTGCCTTTTGGTATAAAGGAAACAACATCGTAGATTTTTTCAAACTGATTCACGATTTAGCTTTTTTGTTTTTCCTTAAGATATTTATCTTCGATTTTTTTAAGTTTATCGCTTATTGCTCTTTCTATGTCAACTCCCGCCGCCTGGGCAAGTTGTATAGTGGTAATAATAACGTCCGCGAATTCCTGATAAATATTGCGCCTGTCAAATTTTTCAAGTTTTGATTTTCGCTGGAGTTTTAAAATAGAGAGTATATCATTGCATAATTCTCCAACTTCCTCGTTTAATTTAACTGTTTTTGTGAGGATTTCTTTTTCTGTTTGAGAATAAAGCTTATAATGAGGTCTGGTTTTCTCATTGAGAATTTTTATTTTTTCCTGCAGGGATTTTATATTCATGTCTTTATTATATACTACAGTAGTCGTTTTACAAAATTTGCCAGATATATAGCTTGCAAAAGCATCGTAGATTACTTACAATTTTCTAATGCACGAGGATGATTTTTCTCAAGGAGAGTGGGATAAGGCTAAAATTATCAAAGGAGTAGTTCTATCATTGATTTTTGCCTCTTTAATTTTTTATTGTTTTAAAATACATCTCTTAGGTTTAAATATTCAAGAGAAACCAACTATTTCTGTATCTGATAATGGTCGGGTTAAAGGTGCACAAACTCAAAACATACAAAATCCAAATCTTAATTCATCTAACGTTGGTTCCTTTACGTCCATTCCTTCATCCTCGTCGATTCAATCTTCACTCGATGATAAGGTTTCCCAAATAAAACAAGAGGTATCAAATCTTAATGTAGCCCAGGTGGCTTCTTCCTCTCCTCAAGTTCAAAAAATTCTAGAAGATGTTAAATCATTAGAGCAATATCCGCAGAATCAGGCAAAAGAGGCGTGTTTTAATATTTGTAACTCATTATGAAAAAAATTAAAAGTTTTTTAAGAATCCTAGGCCCTGGATTTATCACGGGAGCTGCAGACGATGATCCTTCCGGTATTGCTACTTACGCTCAAGCCGGAGCGCGTTTTGGCTACGGACAACTTTGGACAGCCATTTTTATGCTCCCCTTTCAGACAGCTGTTCAGGAAGCGGCGGCCAGAATCGGAGCGGTAACAGGAAAAGGAATTGCCGCGGCTGTTAGAATCCATTACGGTAAAAAAATTTTATATTTGGTTGTGGGGTTAGTTTTAATAGCGAACACTGTTAATATAGGAGCAGACATTGGGGCAATGGCCGCGGCAACAAAGCTTATTATACCTATATCATTTGTAATATTGGTAATAATTTTTACGGTATCTATGCTTACTTTAGAAATTTTTACTTCATACAGGGTTTATTCCAAAATACTAAAATGGCTCGTGTTATCTTTGCTGGCATATCCTTTAACAGTACTTATTGTTAAAGAGCCTTGGATGCAAATACTTAAAGCAACTTTTATTCCAAATATAAAGTTTAGTTTTGGTTTTTTCTTTTTGATAACAGGAGTATTGGGAACGACAATTACTCCTTATATGTTTTTTTGGGAAGCTTCGGAAGAAGTTGAAGAAGAGCGGGAAAAAAGGAATTCTTTCCAGGTTTGGTAAGCCGAGATTGAATCCTTATTTTATTAAGAGATTAAGGATTGATAATTTTTTGGGGATGTTTTTTTCCGAAATTGGAACATGGGCAATTATCGTTGTTTCCGCGACTGTTTTGTTTACTCATGGAATTAGAAATATTAATACAGCCGCGGATGCGGCAAAAGCTCTAGAGCCGTTGGTAAAAAGTTTTCCAAATGCAGGTTATATTGCAAAAGTTATATTTGCGATTGGTATTATCGGACTTGGATTTCTTTCTGTTCCTGTCCTTGCCGGTTCTGCCGCTTACGCACTTTCTGAAGCATTTGAGTGGAAGGAAGGACTATATAGGAAATTACGTCAGGCACATGGATTCTACGGAGTAATTACAATTGCCATATTTATTAGTTTAATTATTAACTTCGTAGGTATCGATCCAATGAAAATGCTTGTATACACAGCTGTTATTAATGGGGTTGCCGCGGTTCCGCTTATTTTCTTAATCGGCAGAATTGCCCAAAACGGAAAAATAATGGGAGAGTATAAAAGTAAATGGCTGTCGAAAACAATACTTTTTCTTACATTTCTTTTTATGGGTCTTGCCGCAATTGCAATGTTTGCTACGTTTATAAAACACTAGCTTCGATGTGTTAAAATTGTGAAGATATGGATGAATTAAAAGAGAGGGTTTCGAATCTTTTGGAAAAAGTTGATATTGAAGGGAAGAGAAAAGAAATTCGCGAAATCGAAGCGGCAAGTTCGCGCCCTGATTTTTGGAAGGATCACAAAAATGCCTCTTTAAAAATGAAAGAATTCTC
>JAJZOC010000030.1 GCA_021852095.1 bacterium
CTCCGCATATTAGACCTAATCTTAAATTCAACCCTAAAGAAGTAGGTTTTTTGGTTGGTAAAACTGATTCCGGTAGGAATACCTGGATTACGTGGGAAGAAAGTCTCTATATCCTCGGCCCGCCTAGATCTGGTAAAACTCGAGGGGTAATTATTCCTCTAATCAAAAGCATTCCCGGGGCGGCTGTAGTAACAAGCATTAGAGATGATCTAATTACTTCAACGGCAGAAATGCGCTCAGAGTTAGGCGAAGTTTATGTTTTTTCCCAACACAGCGACGAATTTTTTAAAAACAACAAACACCTAAAGCCTTTGTTCTGGGATCCGATTGTTGGTTGCGAAGATCTTAATATTGCTAAGCGTCGAGCTGATTCATTAGTGAATGCTGGATCAGGTTTGGCAAACTCAACCGAAAATAAGTTTTGGGCAATAACCGCGGCAGATATTATCACAAGCTATTTTCATGCCGCTGCGCTTGCGGGATACAAAATTGATAATGTGTATCAATGGGCGAACAACTATAATTCACCTATTCCATCTAAGATTCTTGATGATTATGGTAAGGGCGTTTTAGCTGATAATTTGAGAAATAAAGCATCAGAATCAAAAATGGCTGCTAATAACTGGGCTGGAGTTTTAACAACTCTCAACGTTCTGTCAAACACAGTTATTAGAAATAGGCTTTCACCTCAATTTTCTAATCAGGCTATTGACTTTACTACCTTCATTAAAGGTAAAAACACAATTTACTTGACTGGCACAGAAAGCAATCAAGAGGCTATAGCTCCAATAATCGCATTATTAATTGAAGAAATTATTGCTACAACAAGAGATATAGTGGCAGAAACTGGCAAAAGATGTGACCCACCACTTTCACTAATTTTAGATGAGGTGGCCAATATCGCAAAATTAGGATCCATATCCTCACTGTTGTCAACCGGCGGCGGATCTGGTATTTTTACAGCCTTAGTCCTACAATCAAACAATCAAGCGCGTAATCGCTGGGGAGCTGAGGAAGCTGGAACTATGTGGGAGGCCAGCACAGTAAAACTAATTTTAGGTGGCCTCTCTAACGCAAACGACCTAAGAGATATTTCTCTATTAGGTGGCATTAATGAAGATAAGGACAAAAAAGAGCCAAACTGGAGTGAGGCTAAGATTCGTGGTATTCCTCAAGGTCAAGCCCTTTTGATCCATCGCAGATTAGAACCAATGAAAATTAAGTTAAGGGAGATAAAATGATAAAAAGAAAAAAGTTTATAAAAGTTGGAAACTTAAAAATTGAGTTTCCAGAAGATACTCAAGAACAAAACAAACAATTACAACTAGAAGATGTTATACCAGAGACCTCCACACTAGAGACAACAGAAGATACGACAGAGGTTGAAGATCAGACAATAAAAGAAAAGGAAGTTGAGCCCAAAAAAAACAATACAATTTTATATCTTGGAAGTGCCGCCGCCACTCTCCTTTTTTTCCTAGCTGCTTTTGCATTCCTTCACCACAAATCGAATCAGACAACCACGACTAAGAAAAAAATAGATAGGTCGACAATTGTTGTCCATAATGTAAAAGCTAAAAAACCAACCATAGTAGCCGTTGTCGCTCATAAAAAGCCTAAGACTAAAATCGAAATCTCTACCACTACCACAACACCGCCGGCTACAACTATAACACCGACAACAACACTTGTAATTCCTGTAAGCCAAGTCGTAAGGGTCACAACTACACCGACAACAACCATTAAGGTAAAGCCTGTAAAGCCTCTGCCGATTCATTTAAATGTAGATGTAACAAATGTATCTTCCGGTAAATCTCATGTGGTTAGTTTTCAAATCTCGACTATTAATAGCCAAGGGGTGGTTCCGGATCAGAAAATTACAATAGTAAGCAATTCTTGCTCACCTCCTCAGATCACCGGAGAGACAGGAATTGACGGCGAATTTAATACAACCGTTGTTTGTAATAACCAAAGTGGTATAATGGCCACAGTAAGTAGTGGTAATCAATCGGAGATCGTAAACAGTAGCTGGTAGGCAAATATGAAGAAAATTGTATCGTTTTTAGTGATAATTTTAATCATGGTATCTGTCGTAATAATTAGCGCTGCTCCGACAACTTCTGCCACAACTACGCCTGTTTTCGGTAATCCATCTCAGCCGCTTTCCCTTCCCTCTGGCTGTTCCTCAGGAACCTCACTAACAGGAAGTGGTATTTATACACCCTCGCAAGTCGCTGCCCATTACGGCCTTAGTCAAATGTTGAGCCAAGGCTTTACCGGATCTGGTCTTATTATCTGGTTGGCGGATACTAACTTTAATTACCAGAGTGTAAAGAACTTTGATAACTGTTATGGGTTGAATCTAAATAATATTGACATCACTAACTCTGTCAATTGGAACTCCGGCCGTGTCTCATCTGGAACTCTAGAGTCAGAGGGAGAGACCTCACTAGATGTTGAGATGCTCCAAATAGTGGCGCCGGAGGCAAAAATCACCATTGAGGCTGGTACGCCTGCCACACTACCATTTGGTTATATTGTCTCAAAGTCTTATGCTACTGGTGAGGTTTGTAATCCAACAGAGGCATCATATAACCCGTATGAAAATCTAGGTGTGCCGCAATTTTATTCAGCTGGTGACTTTGGAAGTACTGAATGTCTAAACTATCCAAACGCCACAAATCCATATAAGTTGTCAGCTTCTATTTTTGCCGATAATCCTTATGTTACTTCTATTGGGGGTACTAGTATCACCAATATTTCCTCATCGTCTGGCTTTGGTGACGTGGTGTGGAACAACTGCGAAGGCACTACAGGAACTTCATGCGCGCAAAATATAGCAACTAATGGCGGCGGCGGAGCTGGCGGTGGAGGACTTGGACTACAACCAGAACCAAGCTGGCAACAAAATGCTGTTGGTGCTTTAGGCGGTGGCTGTGGAAGCTCTGGTAATTGTATTGGAACCCCCGATATATCTGTAGTAGGCAACCTCCAAACAGTCATCAACTCACCTCTAAACACATCAGGACAAGTCGGGTGGCAAATCACCGGTGGAACCTCGGAAGGTGCTCCTTTGATGGCGGCTATGGCGGCTGACATACAACAATCATGTAATAGTGAGATCACTAACTTTAACGTCAATCTCTTTAACTTCTTTCATGACTTCGGCTATGACGGAGAGATTCAGCCTGTTTTGAGCGGCAATAACGACATAGCTAATATTAATAACGACACAACATATCAAGCCTCAGATGGTTATAATCTCGCCACAGGTCTTGGTGTGCCGGTCGGTTATAACCTGCTTTGTCCAAACGAGGTAAGCCTAGAGAATAACTCCGGCATTCCTGGATCAGAGTTAGCTATTAGTGGTCGCGATATGAAATATGTAAATAATGTGACGTTTGGTAATGTTCAAGCTGCCATTGATCAAGTGACTCAAAACTCTATTGTTGTAACTATTCCATCAGGCATCACCGGAACAGTACCAGTTACAGTCTCTAATCCTATGGGGTCTGCCGCTCCTATTAATTTCGAGTCTCTAGCTCCTTATTACACAGCTCCGCCACCAAAGACCATTACCGCCACAGTCGGCAAACAACTCAATACAACAATAAGCGCCTGGGGAGATCCAACTTACATTCAACTTGGTAAACTCCCCGCCGGAGTGACCTTTACTCAAAGTAGTGGCACTGGGGTAATTTCCGGAACCCCTACCAATAGTGGCGTATACACGATTCAACTGTCAGGATATAACGATGCGGGCTTTTTACCCCAAACCAGCATCGTTATTAATGTTGACACTCCACCAACAATTAGTACCGTCTCATCTCTCCTATTATCACCAGGGCAACCGGTCAATATTCCGGTTAGTGTAACCGGCTTTCCCACACCTACACTTACCTCGTCCGGCCTTCCGGCTGGTCTTAGTATCAATAGTGATATGATCACCGGCGAAGTCTCTACCCCGATTAGTATCACTTTTGCCCAAATAACGGCGGTTAATCCGGTTGGCTCAACGACTCAGCTTGTCGAGCTATCCTCACCACCCCCGCCAACTACTACAACCACGCCGGCTATTGTGACAACAACGCCTATCACTACCACGACAATAACTACAAAAACATCTAGCCCCACAACAACTACTGCCGGCACCATAAACACCGGCTCAACTAAAACAGGCACTGTTTTACCACAGATAAGCGGAAATATCGTCATCGCTAAAACAGTTGTGGTTAGGAAAAATAAAGCTGTTATCTCTTACAAATGCACACAAACAACCTGTGTCGGCCAAGACCAGGTCTTTTATCGGCATTTTTACTTCCTCAAACGTCGCGGCCGCTTTGTGTTAGATTATGGTAAAAAGATACGTAAAGCCACAATCGTAAATATAGTTATTTTTAAATTTCAGACATTAAAAAATCACACAGTGGCTTTAGATGCTTCACTTAGTAAAAATCTTTTGGTTGTCCTTACTAAGGATAAACATTTTTTCCTAACTGAAAAAGTCTCTCTTGTAGGACATAAGACATTTACTAAGGCTGTAAGGCTTGTTTTGTTCGTGCCAAAAAAGAAAGAAAAGGTAAGACGTGGAAAATAATTACATCGGTTTTGATACTGAGACGACCGGACTTGACTTAGA
>JAJZOC010000091.1 GCA_021852095.1 bacterium
TTAATCTAATGATGCAACCAAGTAAAAAAGAGTATTAGCGTAAAAATAAGTGCAATAATAAAAATTAGACGAAATTTTTTATTTCTTAACCAATCAGGCAAATAATTAACGAAAATAGTAAGCACTAAGGCTCCAAGTATCCACCACTTCAATATCCAAAACCATGCCCACACTGAGCTAAATAATCTTTGTATAAACTCTCTCCCATTTATATGGAACATTGTTTACACTTCTCCAGACATCGACTTATGCAGAACAGAGTCGAACAATTCTTTTAGTTTCGTTTTTTGCTCGATAAGTTGTTTTTTATAATCTTGAACCGCCGAAAGTTTGGCTACGATTTGTTTTTGGGTTTTTAGAGGCGGAAGAATAATCTCGTATTGCATAATTTGTGACGGGGAAATATTTCCTTGCGCTCCACCACCAGCTGTCCTCTGGCAATAATCGTAAAACGACTTCGACCGCAGAACCATTCCGACAAAATTTTGATCCGCTATATTTTTATCTACACGAATTAAACCAACGCGTTGGTTTAATAAAAGATTATCATATGGCGAGCAAACAACTTTTCCCACAGTAGCACCCGTCATTGCAACCAAAACATCACCTCGATTGATTAAATATTTTTTAAGAGAATTATCAAAACTATAATATTGGACATTTGTGATGTTTAGGTCACCACTTTTTAGAACGTTTCCAATTTTAATGACAGGCAGGTAACTTCCTGATACTTTTTTGTCTGTCAATTTATCACTTTTGAAAGCAAAACCCCCGATAATTTCTGCAACATCCGATAATTTTTTAATTTCGAGTTGTAATTTTAAGTTTTGAGTTTTGAGTTTTGCATTTAGCTCATTAAATAATAACGAGCGATAAAGCTCGTCGGTTTTCTGAATAAGTTCGTCATTTAACTTTTGCGCCTCGACAATTTTATCCAGCCGCTCAACGATCTGTTTTTGAATTTCGAGAGGTGGAACTGGTATTTTTTGATTTTTTAACAAAGAAAAATGTCTTTTGTATCCAAGATTTTGAACTGGCTTAAATAAAAGTGTGTAATAAAAAAACTTAGGTAATAAGCCTTCTCTGGGCTTAAGAATTTTTATGCCGTCAGCACCATACGCAAACGGAAAATCTACATACTTTAAAATCCGCGTATGGTCGCCAAAAATTACAACCGGCAAGTCTCCTTGATAAAGCTTTTGTTCATCATTAATAAACCCGGCGATATAGTCTTCACCCTGATCTATAACTGGATATTTTCCGTTATCTCGGTATTCACCGCATTTGATCTTAACAGGAATTATTCCATTTTTTTTCAAAACATCTCCTAATTTTTCTGTTGGCCAGTTAACTTTCATATTTTCATATCTGCTGGGAAATCCTCGGGCTTTGTTTGTTTCAACGATTCTATACATTCGCGAGATATTATCGCCCCACCTTTTGGATTCTTCCGTGACAAATCGTTTTGACGATCCATATTAAAACAAAGCCGCCATAACTTCTGTTGTGTTTTATCTAATCCCAACGGCATAAGAGTTTTTAATTCCTCGTTTACGGTTTTTCGCATTTCTTCTTTTCTCATGATTGTTCTCTATTTATTTGATTTAATACGCGACCCTTATCTTTCTCCCATTCTTTGTTGGTCAAGTCATTTTATTAAAAATATAATTTGGATTAATGTAAAAAATCCCAATACGGCAGTAAGCAAAATTAATACCTTTGAATAATAAGATGTGGTTTTATCTAAATGTTTTAGAGCACGCCTGGTTAATTCATCTGATATAGGCGAGGTCATACGGGGGTCACTATAATTTAATTGATGATATAACTCTTCGTCACTCGTGTTTTCTAACAGCTTATTGCCAAAATTCATAATTTTATTTTCATTTTTTTGTTGGCCAAGTCATATTATTTCATAAAACCCTTTGTACCAATTTGATTACCACCGAATTCCCCAGAAACTTCAAATATTCTTTCCAGAGCAACTTCTACAAGGCGTATTATATCTTTAGCATCTTTTTCCGTGATTTTCTCCTCTGGTATAATTATTTTTTGGTTTTTAAAATCGATATCAACATATAATGCGTTTAGTCTTTTTCTAAAATCCGGCTCTGCAGGATTAATTTCCTCTAAATCATCGATGTCTGGTCCTATCCACCTCAGATTATGTGGATATGAGTTTGCATCAACGTGAACCCAGCTTACATTCCTAATCTTTTCTTCATGTTTTCGATATAACCTTTCAAACTCTTCTTCGGCATGTAGCTCAGTAAAAACATCAGCGGCAAATTGTGATTTCGATATTTCTTCTAGTGCAGAAAAAGACAAAAAATACGCCCTAGCAAAACACTCATGATCATAAAGTAGTTCTGCTTCTTTTAATAAATCAATAGCGTTATTATGTGCGGCTCTATAAATCATCAAATAATCATTTTTTGTTGGCCAAGTCATTTTTTAAAAAATTTTTTAAGCGTTTCAAAGGTATTCTTAAATTGTGAAAAATCTTTTTTATTCCCTTCAGCTAATATTTTTTCGCAAAACTTATTTTTATTAACTTGCCTATTATATGTTCCAGGCAGTTTTCCAGGGTTTTCATCCATAACATCTTCTGAAAAGAATTTTTTATCAAATAATGATTCTATACCAGCCGGATAATTTTCTTTTCTATTTATTAAACAACACGGTAACACTGTTTCTGTTTTATCAAGATCATTACAACTATTCAAATAATCTGGGTCCCAAAGAAAAGCAACCTTGTGTCGTTGCGGATATTTACATAGCTGCTGGAAAACTCCGCGCATTTGATCTCTACCACCACAATCTCTAAAATCATATTTACCATTGGGATCGAAGAAAATTTTTGCCTTTTCTAAATATCTAATATTATTCCCCTCTGTAAAAACTATAGGAACGCTAAGGTTATTCGCTATTTCTCTATATTTTTCGACGCTATTAATAGCATCTTCATACTTTTTAAATAGATCTTCATTCAATAAATGAATTCCTAATTCGCGTTGCAGTATAATTAACTTTTCGTTATCAACTTCACCTTGTTCTAATAATTTTGCCTGTTGCTTACGAATTTCATTTATTTGATATATTTCGCTATTTTGTTTTGCGTTATTTGGGTTTATAAAAACTCTATACAAATTATTATCCTTCTTTTCCCCTAAATTAATAAAAAATGGCGAGTGTGATGTGATTAGAATTTGCGCCTTTTTTTTAAATTCAGAATTAAATTTATCTGCCAGCAAAGAAATTTTTGAAAACTCTAAAGAATTCTCCGGTTCTTCAAATCCCCAGATAAAATACTTACCAGAAATATTATCACATATATAGCTCAAAAAATGCGGAATATACGACATTAAGATGCCGTCACCAGAAGAAAATAGGTCAACAAATACATCTCTAGCCTTCCCGCCTCGCTTTGGATTTACCTTAATACCACTTCTTACCTTAACTCTAGTTGAACCAAGTATGTCTGTTATATTAGAAGATAACTCCACTGAAGTTTCTAAATCTATAAATTTTTTAAAATCTTTTGCTATATCTACCGATATACCTTGTAATATTGAAGATAAGCCGTCGAGACGTTTTTTAAATTTTTGATCTTTTTGTCCCTCAAGTAATTCTTCAAAATATAGAAATAATTCCCTAACAAAATCTCTATCTCTTACAGCCGGAATGTAAAAGTATCTAATTTTATTACGAAATCTTGTAAATTGTCTTCTAATATTACCATCTTTAATGTTTTTTTCTCCGTTCGGGTATCCGTATTCAAAATCGAGGAATCCGCTTTCATCAGCTTTTCGTGATATAAAAAAATCTTTATTTAGAGCTCCACTACCGGTCCCAGTAAAAGTGATTTTTACCTCTATTTCTCGTTTACCTCCAGCTCTACCAGTATATGCTTGATTATAATCCCGCTTATGATTATATGGCTGTCGGAAAGACGACTCACTATTAAAGAAAAAATTTAATGCTCGAAGTATGTTTGATTTACCCGCATTATTCATTCCAGAAAACACAGATAAATCCGCTAACTTTATTTTTTCTTTAGAAATAGATCTGAATCGAACTATTTCGATTTCTTTAATTATTTTCATAGACTATGTAATATTAATTCCAGATTATCGTTTAATTTTCTTTCCATTAACTCAATTTCCTTCAAAATCTCCTTCGGATCTCGGTAGTTAACATCTTCCTCTCTGTTGTTTGGGTTATAAGTGTTAGCCGAAAGAATATAGTCATTTTCTGTAATATCTTTGACCGGAGTAAACCAACTATTTTTATTTTTCTCGCCATTTTCAAACGCAGTTGGAACATTTTTTAAATTATCATGTTCCGGATCTGGCTGGCGCTTGTCATCCAAGGTAAACCCGTCCCCCGTTACCTCATAGAACCAAACCTTATCTGTCTTACCTCCTTTGGTATAGGAAATAATAGAGGTTTTAACTCCTGCATACGGCTTAAATACTCCTGCCGGCAAGCTTATGATGGCG
>JAJZOC010000084.1 GCA_021852095.1 bacterium
CCTTCCAAAAAGTGAAAACTGCCACTGCTGAATTTGTTGTTCCTAAATCTATTCCAATAATCTTACTCATAGTCTTAAATGTTTTTAGTTTACTTTATTTTTTCTTGATAGCAAATTTTATTTACTATCAGATTGCTCCATGGTTACATTATTACATTGTTATTTTAATTATTCAACAATGAAACAATTTAGCAATGAACAATATGTCTTTATTTTCCAACTTTTACCTGCGCTGGACGCAGAACTTTGTCGTTTAATAAATATCCCGCTCTAATTTCTTCTATTACTTTTCCTTCTTCACCTTCAACCGTTGCTATACATTCCATCAAGCTTGGATTAAAATCTAAGCCTGTTGTTTTTATTTTTGTAACTCCTTCCTGATTTAAAATATCCAAAAACTGGTTTAAACTAACTTGAATGCTTTGATCTTTTGAATGTACAACTGCTAACCCTAATGTATCAAGTATCGGTAAAAATCTCAAGAGTAATTCTCTATTTGATCCTCTAATCCATTCTAGTCTTTCTTCTCTTGTTCTTTTTTCAAGATTTTGATAATCCGCCAACACCCGTTTATATTTGTTTCTACACTCTTCCAATTCTCTTTGAGATTCGTCTTCTCCCGATCCTTTCTGAACTTCAATTTCTTCCTTATTTTCTTTTTTATTTTTCTCGTTCTTATCCATCGTCAATTTAAAATTAAAAATTTAAAATTAAAAATTCGCAAAGCTACCATCCCTTCGCAACTTCTTCAATCAAATCGCCGAAATATCTAACAGTTGGCACAATATCCATATAATTTAACCTTGTAGGACCTAAAACTCCAATCTCTCCGCATAAATGCATCGGGGTTTTATATCTGGTAAAAACAAATCCGTAAGGCCCGTTTAATTTTGGACCGAGTTCTTCTCCGAATAAAACATGTGTATCTTCGTCCGAAACTATTTTGGCAAAAATATCGTTAAAATAACTGAATTCGTCCAGCGTTTCGAGTAAGACCTTTGTAATGTCTATGTCTAAGAATTCCGGCATATCCAAAATATTGGCGTATCCGGCAGAATAAAGATCTCCGCCTTCGGTTGTAGCAACTGCCAATGCTTTAGTTTTATTTGCTAATGATCTTGTAGCTTCGCGTAGAAATCTTTCCGCTTTCTCGCGATAATCCCAAACTTTTTCCTTTAAAGCCACTTCTTCTGCTATAGACAGCTCCTTTTCCTGCATAAGCTGATCAACATAAAATTTCATGCCTTTAGGAGTGGGAACACGGCCGGAAGACGCATGGGGCTTTTTTAAATATCCAAGTTTTGTCAAAATTACCATATCGTTTCGAATAGTTGCAGGAGAAGCAGTTAAGCTATGTTTTTTTTCAAGCGTTTCCGACCCAACAGGTTCTGCTGTTTGTATATATTCTTCTATAAGAGATTTAAGAATCTGTATCTGTCTTTGTGTTAAATCATTCATATTTACTGGATTAGCAATAATATAGCATGACTGCTAACCCTTGTCAAGAGGTTAAAAACTTGCGGTAAAATTACACAGAGTATAATATAAGCAAGATATGAATATTTTGGGGATTGATCCGGGAATTGCCAGAACAGGGTGGGGAATCGTAGAAAGTCAAAAGTCAAAAGTCAAAAGTCAAAAGTATGGGTGCGTGGAAACGGAGGCGGGTTTGCCGGTTGAGAAAAGATTAGAATCTATTTACGACTCTTTGAATTCTATCATTAAGGAAAATAAGCCAGAGGTTTTGGTAATTGAGGAATTGTTTTTTAACACTAATGCGAAAACTGCTTTTGTTGTCGGCCAGGCAAGAGGCGTGATCTTATTAATGGCGGCCCAAAAAAATCTTCCGGTTTTCGTTTATACGCCTTTACAGGTAAAAATAGCAGTGACAGGATACGGCAGGGCGGAAAAATCTCAAATCGGACAAATGGTTAAGACGATTCTCGGTTTAAAAGAAATTCCAAAACCGGATGATACAGCAGATGCTTTAGCCATTGCCCTAACCCACGCCTTTTCCCATAAGATGAATACTAAGTGATTAAGCCTAACACACCCTAAAGTGTAAGAGATGAGTGTGTTATAATCAATGCACTAAATCCTCTATGATAGGCTTACTTAATGGGATAGTTGAAATTAAAGATAACCCTCATTTGATAATAGACGTTAATGGAGTGGGATACAGAGTCCTGGTTTCAAGCAATATTTTATCAAAAGTCGCTGTTGGGGATAAACTTAAGCTTTTTATATATACCCATGTCCGGGAAGATCAGTTGGAGCTTTTTGGTTTTTCGAGTCAGGAAGAACTCAAATTATTTGAATACTTAATTGGTGTTTCCGGGGTTGGTCCTAAAACCGCAATAGGAATTTTTAGCGTTGGGACGAAAGACACGATCGTCAATGCGATTATCAATTCGGACGTTGATTTTTTTACATCTGTTCCGCGTTTAGGACGCAAGAACGCGCAGAAAATAATTATCGAGCTTAAAGGCAAATTTGGCTCAATTAACGATTTATCCTTGTCTCCCGAAGACGACGAAGGCAATAATGAGGTTATTTTAGCCCTTGCCGCGATTGGATTTTCCCATAAAGAGGCAAGGGAGGCAATAAGAGCAATTGGGGATCAAAAACTAAAAACTGAAGAAAAAGTTAGACTGGCGCTGAAATATTTGGGAAGATAGACGAATTTTTAATTTTAAATTTGAAATTTCTAATCAAATCTAAATGTTTTAATTTTAATGTTTTAAACATTTATCAATTAAAAATTGATTAGAAATTAGAAATTAAGAATTAGAAATTTTGGAATATGGCAGATAAAGTATTAAAAAAGGATAAAGATAAAGTTGAATCAAATCCAGAGGAAGAAATATTATTAACTTCTCTGCGGGCAAAATCATGGAATGAATTTTTTGGACAGGAGAATGTTAAGGAATCTTTGCAGATTGCGATAAAAGCGGCTAAAAAAAGAGGAGAATCAATAGAACATGTGCTTTTGTATGGACCGCCCGGACTTGGCAAAACAACCCTATCTCATTTGATAGCCCGTGAAATGGACGCAAATATTCGAATTACTTCGGGTCCGGCAATTGAAAGAGCCGGGGACTTGGCATCTATTCTTACAAATTTGGAGAAAGGCGACGTTTTGTTTATTGATGAAATCCATAGATTAAATAAGGTTGTGGAAGAAGCGCTCTATCCGGCAATGGAGGATTTTTGCTTAGATATTGTGATTGGGAAGGGACCGTCTGCAAGAACCTTAAGACTTGATCTTCCCCAATTTACAATTATCGGAGCAACCACTAGGGTTGGACTTTTGTCAGCGCCATTAAGAGATAGATTTGGGGTTGTGCATCATTTGGAGTTTTATAAACCGGAAGAAATTGAAACACTCATCAGTAACGCGGCAAAAAAACTTAATGTTTTAATTGATGCAGACAGTGTTAAAGAAATTGCCCTGCGCTCCCGCGGAACTCCGCGTATAGGGCTTAAGCTTTTGAAGCGCGCCCGCGACTTTGCCCAGGTAAAAGGGAAAGGAGAAATATCAAAAGAACTAACCCATAATGCCTTGAAAATGTTAAAAATCGATTCTCTCGGACTTGATACTTCTGATATTAGATATATAAAGTCTATTATAGAAAAGCATAGCGGAGGTCCTGTTGGAATTGGAACAATTGCCTCAACCATAGCGGAAGATGTTGGAACTGTTGAAGATGTAATAGAACCTTATCTACTGCAAATAGGATTTATTAAACGGACGCCAAAGGGACGTGTTGCAACCAAAGCGGCTTACGATCACTTGAATCTTAAACACCCCGAAGAAAATAAAAACCAACAAAAGTTGATATAAGTTTATAGCTGTTGATAGCAGTTTATACTTATTCAGTTAAATACTTATGAATAGTTACCGACTATATCTTGACGAAAATAGAAATCTTTTTTATAGTTAATCTAATGATTTAGATTATTAGACTTTTAAATATGTCGCAGGTTTCAAGACGAGTGTTATCGAAAAATGTCGAAGAGAAAATATTCTCTATCTTTTTTAAATCATTAGCAAGACTTTCAGATTCTAAGGATATAGAAAAATTTCTTTTATCTCTGCTTGGTCCTGTTGAACAAACAATGCTTGCGAAAAGACTTGCGATCGCTATTCTTCTTGCAAAAGGCTATCGGTATGAAACAATTAAAAGTATTCTTAAAGTTTCTCAAGAAACTATTGC
>JAJZOC010000086.1 GCA_021852095.1 bacterium
AAACGCAAACAAGAACATGCACTAATCCTGCTCCAGCCAATGGAGGAGCGAATTGTTCCGGCGATGCCTCACAAACTCAATCTTGTTCCGCACCTGTATGCACTTATTCTACTGCCGATTTTAATCATGATGGACATGTTGACTGCGTTGACTACAAACTATGGAAAATGGCATTTGGAAGCCAAGCAGGACAACAAGCCTCCGACGGATCATTTAACTCAGGGAGTTTTACTTATAATAACCAAAGCTACTCTAGCGAGAAATTCTGGCCGGATGTTACAAATGATACAGGACTGCCGAATCTTAACGATTTTAATGTCTGGTATAATAACTATGAAAATCAATCTAATCCTGTTTCTGCGTGTCCGTCAGATTAAACAAGTTTTATAAAGTATGACAAAATTAAAAAAAGGATTATTATTTTTCCTCGCATTAGCAGCAATTTTTGTATCAACAAACCATCGTGTCCTCGCGCAGACAGCTCCAACGCAGGCATCCTTTTTCCTTACTCAAGGAGCCGACTGCAGTCCCCAACCCGTAACCGAATTAACAATAGTGCAGGCACCACAACCTTTTACCCTCAATTTGTGTCTTAACACAAATGCCTCGCCCGTAAATGGATTCGACCTAACAATAAACTATGGATCCTCTTTAACCCTGACGTCTGTTTCAGAACAGTCTGATGGGAATAAGTTTGAAGGATCAACTGCCTACGGACCTCCAGGAAGCATAGATAACACCAATCACACTTTTCGTTATGCTAAGGTTACTACGAACTCCCAAGATTCTCTTCCCCAAGGAACTCTTTTTTTAGCTACTCTCACTTTTACCCCCTCCTCGCCTGTCACAACAGGTACAATCGAAGCATCAAACCCTGTTGTTATATCTCCTTCATCAACACCAACAACATCGGTATCTAATTTTAAATCTGTATCATACGGTCCGCCGACTGTCCAAGGCGATACATACGTATCATTCGCTCTTCCTCTGCAGGACGTATACAATCCGAACAACCCTCTTACGACAATTCTGCCTGCTATCGTTTGTTTATACAACCCAAACACAGATATTGTTTCTATAAAAAATGATTTTTCATCAAATCCGTGCGCAACCTCTAGTTTTAAAGCTAACGGCAATATTGTTTATAAAAATGCCGATGCAAACGGCAACGCCGTATTCGGATCTCCTGGCACATATTTTGATCTTGGATCAACTATTACTAGCGGGTCTTATATAATCGCAATAAAGCCTGCCGGTTATCTTGCATATATCACAACTAACCCTGTAACCATAACCGCAGGAACAACTCCGCAGGGAACTACAAACGTTATACCGACCCCGGCAAATCCATTAATAGCAGGGGATATAAATGGAGATAATATCATAAACATATTGGATTACGAGGAATTAGAAACCTGCGGATTCATGGATGTAAATCCACAACCGTTGGACAGCAATTCTCCGCCAATATGTCAAACAGCAGATCTTAATCACGACGGCGTGGTAGACGGAATAGACTTTAACATCTGGGATAGAGGTCTTAGCGCCTCAACAAATTCAACAAACAATACACCAACACTTACTCCAACAATAACTATAACTCCAACAGTAACACCGGGAAGTTAAAACTCTGGACAATAAAAATATTATATGATAGATTTAAGATATGCCTAAAAGAACTCTTCTTTTAATCTTGGCTCTTGCGGGAGTAACTGTTTTACTTATTTATATAGCATTGTCCCAAAACTCAAACAACAATGCCCAAACTGCCGCAAAATTACCTTCTAAAACCATCTCTCAAACCAAAACCGCATTTAACACAGCCCAAACAGTACTTTCCCTCTCCCCTAACTCCTTAACAATATCTGCTAACGCTACGTCCTCTGCCGTAAATCTTATAGCTAACACAAACACCAATTCTATATCGGGTGTACAGATCGAATTAGCTTACAATCCTACTAAATTAACAGATGTCAGCATTTCTTCTGGCAGTTTCTTCCCAAACCCTTCTGTACTTCTCAATAAAATTGATAAAATAAACGGCAGAATGTTCTATGCCATAGTACTACCTGCGGGAGAAAAAAACGGTATAAAAGGAAACGGCATAATTGCAACTATTAACTTTAAATCCCTTATGACGCCAGGAGAACAAACGCAGATTAAATTTTTCCCAAAGACATTGGTAATAGCACCAAACATAAATAAATCTCTTCTTAAAGAAACAAATGGCGCAACTATTATCGCTCCTCAATCCAAACAAACTACTATTATACCCCTTAAAACAAACTCTACCAGTGGCTCTGCTTACTAATTCAGAGAGGTTCTACTTTCCATCCTTCATTGCCGCGTTCAACAAAAACAGGAAGTACGGGGATATCATGCGGCACAAAAGATTTAATCAGTTTTACGCTTTTTTGCACATCTTCTTTATGTTTTCGATCCTCAACAGGATTTCCCGCACACTCCGCGTGACCATGAACAACAATTCCCTTAGAATGATGTTTTGCGAGAGAAATAAAAATTTTATTTTTTAAAGAATTCAAAAGATCTTCGTCAATATCTTTTTTGGCAAAAAGACCAACTAAACCTGCCTCCGTAATCGTATCCGCATATTTAACGCCAAACTTATTTCTCCCAAAAACGAAAACAGGTTCCTGCACCCGTCCATCCATACACCCAATACTTGTAAAAAATGTTTCCGAAGTACTCGACATATAAAATTACCCAGTGGGCAGCCATGGAATCGGACCATGTACTTCTTCATTATCAGTGAAGCGTTCTACCAGTGAACTAGCTGCCCAAAATTAAATTTGATGATAGACAATAGAATCTAGAAGCTAGAATTTGAAACTAGATTTTAGAAGTTAGATATTTCTTCTAGCCTCTATTTTCTAACTTCAAGATCTATCTTCTAATTTCTACTTTCCATCCTCAATTTAGTCTTATTTTATCAAATCCCATACCTCTTTTGTTACCATATCTTCGTACTCCGGATTTTTCATGAGGCTCGAGCCGGATTCGAACCGGCGAGTACCTGTTCTGCAGACAGGCGTGTTGAACCACTTCACCATCGAGCCAAATCTCTAGACGATAGATGATAGAAAATGGAAAATAGATTAATTAATTCTATCTTCTATCCTTCATATTCAATCGTCTAGACGTCTAGATAAGTATAGCAAAACTAGAGGCTCTTGCAAAGACAACTCAATATATTTTATGCTAAAATAGTAAAGGCTAGATATGGATAAAAAGAAAATCGCAAATAAAAAATCTGTTTCCGCTGTGGTTCCTGTTTTTCAAGAAGAAAAAACGGTCTATTCCGTAGTTACCGCCTTGATAAAAAATCCTCTCATAAACGAGGTTATTTGCGTGAACGACGGATCCAAAGACAAAAGTCTTGAGATCCTAAAACAATTTGGAGAAAGAATTAAGCTTATCAATCTTACTAAAAATTATGGCAAGGGTTATGCCATCTCGCAAGGCGTGAGAGCCGCAAAAGGAGAAATTGTTGCGTTTTTCGACGCTGATTTAGTTAATCTTAAAGAGAATCACATAAAAAAAATTATCACGCCTCTTCTCACTACAGATGTTCGATCGGTAATAGGTCATCCGATAATCTATCCAAAAAAGTTTTGGCACTTAATGCCGTTTCTGAAAAACCTATCAGGAGAAAGAGCTTATTACAAAAACGATCTTGTCCCGTATCTTGCTGATTTATCAAAAACAAGATTCGGAGCAGAGGTCTTTCTCAATCAAATTTTTAAGAAGTTAAAAACCAAAGAAGTACCGCTTGAAAACTTAAATATGCTCTTCAAACATAATAAGTTTACTAAACAAAAGGCTATTATGCAGTGGACAAAAGAGGTAGCTGAAGTAACCCAACAGATAGGCAAAACGGAGGTACCGTTACCTCGAAGCTTTCAAAAAGTCTATCTGGGCAAACAATTATTTTTTGCGGCAACGTACTTATCACTCCTTGTCGCCCCTTTAATCTTCTTTTCTCTCTCAGACCATAACTCCTTATCAAACCTTAATGCCTCCTTGCATTCCTTATCGGGAAAAGCACAAAAAGATATCGAGCTGACGCAAGTCTCCATCAACCACTTGCCAGAACAACTCAATATAACCCCATATATCAATAAATATATCTACAAGAATTCTAT
>JAJZOC010000078.1 GCA_021852095.1 bacterium
TAAATCGGTTGTTGGTTTGATGTATTTCATAATGTTATTTTTGATTTGTAAAAAATAATACCGACTCATCCCTCATAGTATTTTGAAGACCTCGAATTGGTTTTTGTAAATTAAGCCAAAATTTAAGCCCTTGCCTTTCGCCAAGTTCTATAACCTTTGTTTCTAATCTCACGCCGTTTGTCTGAATATCATTAGTTCCAATAATTATAACAATAGGAGCGTTTTTCTTTAAAACTCTCTTCATTTCCCCAAGCGCTTGATTCATTTTATCAAAATATATTTCCAGTTTATTTTCTATGCCTCGGCCCTGCAACCCAATCATTTCTTCTCTTAAGCTATCAAGATTATAACCAAGGTATTCTAATTGCGGCTGATCATTTTTTAAATAATCAATAGCAAATGAATAAGGCGGAGATGTAATTATAGCATCTACGCTATCATTATCTATAGGTAAATCCAAAACGCTGGCTTGAATTATCTTGCTTTTTCCGATCTTCAAACCCATTTTTTGTCTTGCCTCCTGAAAGTATTTTATTGTTGAAACATATCGCTCTAATACGCGCGGAAAAAGATTGTCAATCGAGGAGCTAGTACGACTAGCAAAACCCACTGTATCTAAAAATACCAATAATACTATTTCGTAATAACTTCTTTTTTTGTCGTCCTTGTTATTTTTGAAATATTCTGGGACTTTTTCTCTTTTTAATTTTTTTAATAGCTCTTTTGGTTTGATAATAATAGATTCTAAAATTTTAATGTCTAAATCTAAAGCAAAGGTTTTAACTTTTCCCATTAACGCACAAAAAGGACTTAAATCAACAGCGATTGAATCAATACCAAGTAAATTTGCCTCAACTGCAACAGTTGAACTTCCAGCCATTGGATCAAGAACAACATTACCCGGTTTAATCTCAAGAATATTTAATAATGCTCTAATCAATTGGGGATGAAATTTTCCTCGGTAGGGAAAAAGACTATGCGTTGCATATCCGGTAGAATATTTTCCGTCTAAAAAGAAAACCTTGGTTCTAAACGAACTATTTCTATGGATTTCTTCAATATTTTGAAGATTACAAGTTTTAAAATGTGTAGTTTCTATACCATCAACTAATTTTAAATAAGCACTTCTATTAATCAATTCTTCTTTTGATAAAACTTCATATTCCCATAAAGCTAAGTCTAATTCAAAAATTTCATCAGTCCCATCAATAAGCTGATAATTCTTTGCAAACAATTTTTCGATAAGTGGTTTATGTTTTTGCATAATTTATTGGTTCATATTATATCTAATTTTTCTTCAGAGAATCCGCAATCATTCCCGCTATTGATAAAACTTCAAGCTTTGGAAATCTTTTGTTCTTCGCAGTAAAAATGCTGTCGGTTACATAAACTTTATCTATAGACAAATCTTGCAAAAGCATCGGCGCATTTTGAGAAAATACTGCGTGGGTCGCAAAAACAGATATAGATCCAACCCCTTTTTTCTTTAAAAACTCAACCGCCTTAAGAATAGTTCCGCCGCTTGAGATCATATCATCCACGATAAAAGTGTTTCTCGCTCGAATCAACGACCCATCCTCTACCTTCAGTTCTTTTGCCTCAACGCTGCCAGTTGCCAAATCCCGGCTCTTTTCAATATAAGCAAGGCTGCTTCCTTTCAAAAACTTTGATAATTGTTTTGCTCTCCGCAGACCTCCTCTGTCCGGGGAGACAATAAGAGGCTTATCCGTAATATGAATCATACTTCTTATTCTTTGTGCAAAAAGCGGAAACGCAGACAAATGAACAACGGGAATCTTAAAAAGCTCCGGTATTTTTATAGAATGCAGATCAAAAACCATAATCTTATCTATGCCGCAAGATTCTATCATTTTAATAACAACCTCCAGAGACACAGCTTCTCCGTCACGAAACACATGATCCTGCCGCTGATAACCAAGATAAGGCGCGACAAGAGTTACCGAAGCGGCGCCGTTTCTTTTCAGGGCATCCGCTATAAAACAGGTTTCTATTATATTTTCGTTAACAGGAGCGCATTGCGGTTGGATTATTATAGCATTCTCCCCAACTACTTTTTCCGTTATTCTTACTCGTACTTCCTTATCCGGAAAAACAAAACGCTCCGGCAGAAAATACTTTGTTCCAAGAGATAGAGCTACTCCCTCCGCAAGTTTTATGTTTGAAAAACCAGAAAAAATCTTCACCTGCCTCCTCCCAGAAGACCCCCAAGACCTCCGCCCATTTGCGAAAGTTTTTTTGCCGCGGCCTCTTGCGATTTCTTAACCGCTTCGTTAACAGCCTCTTTGATATCATTATCTGACCGGCCGTTGGAAACCAGATCTTTTATTTTCTGATCCCCTGTTATAACGACTTGTACCCCATTTTTATCAATTGAAAGTTCCTCTTGGGATAACTCTCTCTGTATTGCCATTGCCTGATCCCGCATTTTTTTTAAATCTCCCAATTGCCCCAATGGATTAAACATAACGTCTTACACCTCCATTCTATTTATTTTTATTTTATCAGTTAAATTCTTATTGGTCTTTTATCTTTTTTAAAACCAAATTGTTCTATTGCTTCGTTTGCTAACGCTCACTTTATTGCTAAATTGTTTAAAAATAAACGTTCTTCAGCAATTTAACAATATAACAATTTAACAATCGTTTATTTCTTCAATTCTACCAGAATCTTAACTTTATTCCCAGTTATTTCTTCGCACGTTTTTTCCAAAAGTTCTTGTGTCTTTTTTTCATCCAGCTTTTCTTTATGGAATTTAAATTTAGTGCCCAAAATAAGAGTTTTGCCGTCTGAACTTACAATCTCGCATCCGCGAAGAAGCCCGGAAACGGAATGATTATGAGCTTTGGTCTTTTCAATAAGCTCTTGCAGAAATGCGGAAACGTTGAGGCGCGAGGAGCCTACAAAATTTTCGCTGTGAGCATTAGCGGATTTGGACTTACTGTTTAATCCTTTATCGTTATTCGCGCTGTGAACAAGAAAATTTTCGTGGGCGACTTCAGCGCCATCTGATTTAGTATTCGATAAGCTAACCCATTCAACCACCGCTATCTCCAAAGGTAACTGGGGCAAAACAGCGTTTTTAACTTGCGAATACGCGCTTGTAAAAAGGTTTGCCATATTTGAAATCTCGGACAGCTCAAGTTTCAGACTAGATGCCTCGTCCGACACCCCGGCAGAAACCAAAAGAGCTTCATGTAAAATAGTAAGTGCGTCGGTAATAATCCGTTTTATTTCAAGTCCTTCTTCAGCTATTTTACTAATAATTTTTAGCGATTCCCCGGTATTTTTGGCTTGCATTGCCTCTATAAGAGATAAGGCGTAACTGGCGGAATTTACCAGATGATATTTTTTTTCAACCGCCTCCTTTGTTATTTTCTTTCCCTTAAAAGTCTGCACCAGTTCCTCTAAAATTTTTGCTCCGTCTCTAAATCCGCCTTCGGATAAATCGGCAATATAATAAAGCGCCGAACGCTCTATATCTATGTCTTCTCCCTTAACAATTCTTTCAAAAGACCGTACCAGCTCTTCTTTGGATGCTTGTTTGAATGAAACATGGAAACATCTGGATATAATAGTTTCTGGAATTTTTGAAGGTTCTGTTGTGCAGAGTATAAACAAAACATGTTCGGGCGGCTCTTCCAAGGTTTTTAAAAGCGCATTAAAAGCCTCTTGGGTTAACATATGAACTTCGTCTATAATATAGATTTTTTTTGCACCCTGTCCGGGAGCAAGACGCAGTTTTTCTTTAATATCCCTTATTTCATCTATTCCTCTATTGGATGCCGCATCTATCTCAAAAACGTCGAGATTATTGCCGTTGGTAATTGAAATACATTGTGAACATTCATTACATGGTTCAATTTGAGTCTCAACCACTTTGTCGTCGTCTCCTGATTTTTGATTTGTACTTTTGACTTTTGACTTTTGACTTTTGACTTTTGACTTTTCCTCGCAGTTGACCGCTTTTGCCAAAATTCTTGCCGCGGATGTTTTCCCTAAACCTTTCGGCCCTGTAAATAAAAAAGCGTGTGCAATCGTTTTGTCGGCCAGAACAGAATAAAGTCTTTCCCTAATTACTTCGCTATCCAGTTCCGCTATTTTTTGAGGTCTGTATTTTCGATAAAAAACCATAATCCATC
>JAJZOC010000042.1 GCA_021852095.1 bacterium
GCTGAGATTTGCCAAAGACGGAGATATCCTTCTTTGGGGAAGTCCTCCGGGTCCAGAAAATGAAGGCTATGGAAATTATGGATTTATATTCAAAGGAAATATTTCAAAAATAAGCCCTTTGGAAACACGTCTTAAAATGACTGCGATCCGTGTTGACAACCCAACACTTACCCAATACAACTTAGCATTATCCGATCTTATAGGACAAGAGATTACCTTTAGACATGAAGACGATTTTCTAAGAAGACCTTTTGTTAAAAGCGGAGCAATAGATGATATGGATGTTGGCAGAATCTTATATAAGCATTTTTCGTTTAAGACAGATCCTCGCAACAAACAAATATTCAGAAGAGTCATTCAAAAGATGGATCCTTCAATTCGAGAATTTATTGCTCTTGTTAAAACAGGAACAAAAGAGGAAAAAATCAATGCATTTTACGCTCTTGAAAACTATGCGCTCGAGCTTAAAAACCGTTTTGAACAAGAAAAGGACGAGACGGTTAAATACATTGATGACTACAAAGCGCCGTCTCTTTATGATCTGTCTTTGCGATACGAAGGACAAAGGCCTCCGATGGTTCCTGGAAGCTGCGGCAGCACTAAAGACGGTTCTATAAACAGCAATAACGTACTCATGAGTAGCTACGAGAGACTTATGAAAGCTATATTTGGAGAAAAAGAACCATTTAAATGTCCCCGGTGCGGTTATGAAACGCACGAGTCTGTTGGCAATGAGTGTCCCTCATGTCACTTAACAAAAGAGGCGTATATTGAAAGCGGCGGAGCGGCATGCGCTTAACTTAGTCAAATCGTTGTCTAGTTTTCTCATTCGTGATAGTATCATAAGTATGGATAATAACAGTCAAGATCAAAGCGCAAAGATCAAAAATCAAAACCAAGTTTACGGTGATACGACTACACAGTCTGTTCAAGGTGACCTAGTCAGTAGTTCTGTTCAGAATCCAGTCGGAACTGTTCAAAATCAACCAGCGGCTCAACCAACCCAAGCAGTTAGTCAGAAGCAGGATCAGGCGGCATCAGGTTTAGGAAAAGAGCAGGAAAAAATAGCAACTGCGGCTGTTGGCGAATTTGTTAAGCCGTCGGAAACGGAACCTGTTATAAGCCAGGAAGAAAAAGAGTTTGGGGTGGAAAAGGTTTCCGAATATCCGAAACTTTCCGAGGAGCATACCAAAATTGGTGTTAAGCCGTCGGGCGAAGGGGTTCCTGTTTCAACTGTTCCTTCCGGCATGGTTCAATTGCCAATGACTCAAGTGAAGGCAAAAAGTATCTTAAAAATGCATAAAAAAGTTTCGGAATCTATTCTTTGGCTCGCAACTCTTGTTTTAAAACAAATAAAAATAAGTAACAAAAAATAAAGTATGCCTTTTCAGACATTTCAGATTGACAATTTAATCTCTCTTTTAACATCTCTTTCTCTGGGTTTGGCAGGAGCAATTGTGTTAATTATTTTTTTATATTTTACGGGTTATATTTTGTTTCTTATTTATAAATATAGAGAAAGAGAGGAAGAATCGTTAAACTCTGTTTTGCTCCAGGTTGCCATGCCGCGCGACAACGAGATAAAGATTGATGCCGCGGAGCAGATGTTTGCCTCTCTTGCTTCGATCAGAAAAGGGGGAAGATTTTCGTTTCTAAAACCCCAGCCGCATATCTCTTTTGAAATAGTAGGGATTCCCGGGGATATCCGTTTCTATATTCATGTTTCCAAAAAACTTCAGGATTTGGTTGAAAAACAAATAAACGGGGCATATCCGGAGGCGGAGATAAAGGTCATAAGTGATGCTTCATTTCCTGACAAACAATACGTAATCGGCGGCGAATATAATATCTTTTCAGAAACTGGTAAGGTGGCTTTTGCCTCGTTTAGACTAAAATCTCAGGATTATCTGCCGATCAAGCCGTTTAAAGAATTGCCGGTTGATCCGTTGTCTTCTATAACCTCTGTTTTAGCCAAAATGACAGAAGGCGAGGGAGCGGCTATACAAGTTTTAGCCTCTCCGGCTGATGGAAAATGGAAAAAATTAGGAAGATCATATATAGCTAAAACCAAAAAAGCAGAGGCAAATCCGGAAACCGCAAAATATGCTTCCGACCCGAAAGAGCTGGAAGCAATAGAAAATAAAATCGGAAAGCCGGGATTTAATGTTGTTATAAGAGTAGTTGTTTCTTCTTCCACCACTGAAGCGGCAAATCTTCATTTAGGAAATATCGCAACTGCACTTAGTCAATTCAGTTCTCTTAATTCTTTTACCAAAAACAAACATATGTTAAAAGGATCGTTTATTAAAGATTTTATTTATAGATATATGCCAATGAGAGGGCAGACGTCGGTTTTGTCAAGTGAAGAACTGGCAACAGTTTTTCACTTTCCCAATAAAAGTGTGGCAACTCCTCATATTTATTGGGTAGCGGCAAAACGTGCGCCTGCTCCGGCTCAAATTCCAACAACAGGACTTTATTTGGGAAAAAGCACATACCGAGGACTTTCAAAACCCGTGCGTATGACCCTGGATGACAGACGCAGACATATGTATATTATCGGTAAAACAGGTACCGGCAAATCGGAATTCCTAAAATCAATGGTCATGCAAGATATAAAAGACGGAGAGGGTTTGGCTCTTATTGATCCGCACGGAGACTTGATAGACGATATCCTGCCTCTTATTCCTCCCCAGAGGGCAGAAGATGTTGTTCTTTTTGATCCATCCGATGGCGATCGTCCAATGGGTTTTAATATGCTGGAGGCGCAGACCGAAGAACAGAAGCACTATGTTGTTTCGTCGGTTATAGGGCTTATGTATAAACTTTTTGATCCGAACAAAACAGGTATTATCGGTCCCCGTTTTGAACATGCGGTTAGAAACGCGATGCTGACAGTTATGTATGATCCTGGCAGTACTTTTATAGAAGTTGTGCGGGTATTAACTGATGCCGCATTCGTGCAGGAACTTTTGCCTAAGGTTACAGATCCTATTATCAGGCGTTATTGGACAGATCAGATTGCCCAGACCAGTGACTTTCATAAATCAGAGGTGCTGGATTACATCGTTTCCAAATTTGGACGTTTTGTTACAAACAAGATGGTCAGAAACATTATCGGCCAGTCGCAAAGCGCATTTAATTTTAGAAAAGTAATGGATGAAAAAAAGATTTTACTGATTAATCTTTCTAAGGGTAAAATAGGAGAAGAGAATTCAAACTTTTTGGGACTCATTCTGGTTCCTAAGATTCTGATTGCCGCAATGAGCAGGCAGGATATGGCAATGGAAACAAGAAAGGACTTCTTTTTGTATGTAGATGAGTTTCAGAATTTTGCCACCCCGGATTTTGCCCAGATTTTGTCGGAAGCCCGAAAATACAGACTGAATCTTATTGTTGCTAACCAATTTATAGGGCAAATGGAAGAAGAAGTTAAAAACGCAATCTTCGGTAATGTCGGAACAATCGTTTCTTTTCGGGTTGGGGTAACCGATGCAAATTATCTTCAGCACGAATTCCAGCCGATATTTAACGAAGCAGATCTTATCAATATTGAAAGATTTAATACCTATATAAAAACTATTATTAACGGAGAACCTACTCTGCCGTTTTCCATGGATTTAACCCGCGACCTTTCCGCGGAAAAACAGCTTGCTAATCCTCGCGTTTCGGAGTTAATCAAAGAACTTTCAAGGCTTAAATATGGCAGAGATAGACAGGTAGTGGAAGCGGAAATCGCCCAAAGAGCGAGGCTGTAGCTCTTTTTATTTTACTACCCCTTGTTGAACATACTGACGGATAAGGCTTTGATATGGAACATCAAGTTTGCTTGCTTTTTCCTTTACTTTACCAATTAATTCTTCAGGAAGCCGAATTGAAATTAAACGTTTTGTCCTTTTTAAATTAGGAAATAATACCCGCTTGAAATCAGAAGGCTCAAAGTACTCTGTTAAGTCAATTTTATCCCAGAAGTCCATTTCTTCATCTTCATTTTTGAACTTTGGCAGCACTAACGGCTTTTTCATAAAAATTCTCCTCCTTTCTATTTGTGTCTCTTGATGAAATAATTCTTATTTTTTTACCCCTTATGGTAAATATAGTAAACAGCATTCGCTTCTCCTTTGTTTTGCCTA
>JAJZOC010000060.1 GCA_021852095.1 bacterium
GAATTGTTGTCATATTTCAGGGTAAAACAATATAAGAAAGCCCAGTGTAATCATCGCAAGGACCATTATAACAACTACTAAGGCGGTAAATATTTCCGCTTTGAGATTTAATGTAAACATTTATATAGTATTGAGAAGTATTAATGTCGTCATCTGTAAATGTTTTTGTGTAGGTAAGATTGTTGCTCCATGACTGTCCCCCTTTTCCGCTATAAGGAAGAAAAGCAGCAAGAATTGGTTCATTTTGGGGATTTAATACTTTTACAGTAAATATTAAAGTATTTCCAACATGGATTGTGGGAAACGGATTTTGGTAGGAAGAACTTTGCTTATCGGCATATTGCGAGTGAACACAATTTCCTAAATTATCACATAAGGAGTCTATATAAGGATTGTTGGGCATAAGAATTGTTGGAATAGGTGTTGATGATGATAAAACAACAGGTGGTATATAGATTGGAATAGGCGTATCGGTTGGTGTTTGAATATTCACATTTTGTTGAGGAACTGTATACCATTTGCCATTTACAAATTGCATATTTTGTCCGTTGTGCGTATACCAACCATAATTTCGGTATGTAGTTGGGACAGTGGTGATTTTGTTAGCTGCAGTTGGGATCAATTTTAAGTTTGGAGTCGGAATTGCGGTAACATTAGTTTCTACCTTATTCAAAGCAGGCGGCTTAGCTACTGGCTTAGCGAAATGTCCTGATAAAATTAACAAAACGCCGCTTCCTATTGCTATCAAGAAATGCGTTATCTTTTGAAAAACTCCCAACATATTTTTACTTTAGTAGTATACCAAAATCCACCTGACATCTCCAATTTCGTGGTTTAATTTGCATCAGAAAACTATAATTGTCGTTGAGAGCCACAGTGCCACGGTTAACGGCGGAATAACCGCAAAACGGTAAAACAATTGCCATTTTGGGCAAATCTAGCGGCTAGAATTGGATATTTAACGGATATGTCTTTGAAGCCGTCATTAAACAGCTTTTGACTATAAGCCGTTAATTTAACGGCTAAAATCGCTAAAAAGGGCTTTCTAAGAGCCTATTTTGTTAAAACACCGTTTTAAAGCGGTTAACGGTTATTAACGGTGATTAGCTTGTCAAGTCAAGCTAATTATACATTTTGCGGACACCGCAAACTGCGGATATCATAAATCTTCTATACCTCAATCACGATCGGAAGAACAAGGGGGCGGCGGCGAAGATCCCTGAATAATCTTTTGCTTGCTACATCTCCCAAAAGCTTTCGAACATAAATCCAGTTCACAACCCTTTCATTTTTTCTACCCATTGCCTTTTTAAAATCATTCCTTATTTTTGTTTTTAATCTTTCGATACTACGCAGGGCAAAACCTTTAACAATAATATCTACCTTGTCCAAAACTTCTCCGCTGTCTGCGTCTACCTCCGCCAAAACAATTACCATTCCTTCTTCGGAGAGCCTTTGTCTATCCCTCAGAACAACGCTTTCCATTTCTTCTCCTGAAATTTCATCAACGTAAACATTTTTTACCGGTATTCTTTTACCCAAAAACGATGAATTAACATCGAAAACAACTTCCTGTCCATCTTCGATCAAAAAAACATCGCTTTTTTTATAACCCAATTTTTCCGAAAGATTTCTATATAAAAGCATATGCCTAAAAGATCCTCCGATCGGCAAAAGTTTCTTTGGTTTTACCAAAGAAATCAATTTTTCCAACTCATCAAGGGATCCGTGTCCGGAAACATGAAAGTCCTTTGTCATCGGAGAATACACAACCCTTGTCCCTTTTTTGGCAATTTCATCAACAAGTTCGTAAACGGAAAGTTCGTTTCCTGGAATCGGATCAGACGAAAAAACAACCGTATCCAAAGAAGATAAAACAACATTTCTTTGACCCCCATTAACAATCCTGGACATTGCCGAAGACTCCTGACCCTGACTGCCGGCAACAATCAATGTAAGCGTTTGATCCGTATGATTTCTTAAGCTATCAACATCAACTTCTTCTTCATCCTTCAAATCAAGGTATCCCAACTGCTTTGCCGCCTCTTTAGTTTTTGAAAGAGATCTTCCTATAAAACATATTTTTCTGCCGGCATTTCTGGAAGCCGCTATCACCTGATTAAGCCGTGAGATATTCGAAGAGTAGGTTGTTACAATAAACTTACCTTTACAATTATCAAGTTCTTTAACAAACTTTTCCGTTATGTTTAATTCCGATGGGGTATTCCCCATTCTCTCCGACCCCAAACAGTCGGACATAAGGGCATAAACCCCATTTTTAGTCATTCTCTCTATTTTTGCATAATCTGTTTTTTTACCGTCATACGGCGTATCATCTAATTTAAAATCACTGCCATGATAGAAATTACCAACCGGTGTCTCTATAAAAATATGAGAAGTATCCGGGATAGAATGTGTAACGCGAATAAAATTTAGCCTGAAAGAGCCAAGAGCTACGGTTTGATCCGTAAAATTTACAGTTTCTGCTTTTCTTGTTATGCCAAATTCCTTTAATTTTTCATTTGCCAAATACGAAGTTAAAGGAGAGCCATAGATTGGAAAAGGCGGCAGACTAGGTAAAACAAGAGGAAGGGCTCCGATATGATCTTCGTGTCCGTGGGTTAATGCCATACCTACAATTTTTTTAGATTTTATAAGGGTTAACAAATAGGAAATATCCGGAAATAAAAGATCTGCTCCAAGCATGGTTTCGTCGGCAAATCCTATTCCGCAATCAACTATCAGAATCTGATCTTGATATATATAAAGATACATGTTTTTAGTAACATCGCCTATGCCTCCCAAAGGAATAAAAGAAATCTGATTATTCATAAAACTATATCTGCGGCAAAAACTCCTTTATATTAGAGTTGTCTACGGTTATACTTTGAGCTCTACCCTCTACGATAATCCTAGCACTTTTTCTGCATATTCCATCTATGGTTCTATTCAAGCTTCTGATACCGGAATCAAAACCCAAAGGCCGAATAATAGACGGCCAAAGACTAGGATCAATTGTCAGCTGATTTTCCAAAAGACCTGTTTGTTCTCTTATTTTTGGGAAAAGATAATCCCTAGCTATAACCGTTTTCTCCTCGTCCGAATATGAAGGCATTTGGATTATTTCAAGCCGATCTAAAACAGCGTTTGATATATTGGTAGTATTATTAGCAGTTGCGACAAATAAAACCTCCGATAGGTCAAAAGGGAAATCTATATAGTGATCCGTAAAGCTTTTATTTTGCTCCGGATCTAGAAGCTCTACCAAAACACCCATTATGTCGGAACGGGCATCCGATGTAACTCTATCCAATTCATCTAAAAGTATAACGCAATTTTTTGTTTGAGCACGTGCCAGTTTTTTGATAATATATCCGGGTTCTGCATCGGGAAAAGCACGAGATTGTCCTCTTAGAGCTCTTGCGTCCCCCATACCTCCAAAAGGAATCCTTTCAAATTTTCTGCCCAAAACCTCGGCGATAGACATAGCAAAGGTTGTTTTCCCTGTCCCCGGTAATCCGACAAAACACAAGATTGGCGCTTTAACAATTTGAGATTTTTCCCCCTGCTTAAGATTTAAAATAACAAGAGCCAGATATTCAAGAATTCTATCTTTTATTTGCTTCATACCGTAATGATTAGTATCCAAAATTTTTTGAGCCGTGTTCAAATCTAAAGTATCCTGACTTTTATTATCCCAAGGAAGACTAACTACCCGATTTACATAAGATGCGGTTGACTCATATTCTAAAATATAGGTTGAACTAAAAAATCCTGAACTGGATCTTAAAAGGGCAAGCCTTTGTATTCTGGCAGTAAGATCTTGTTTTAGATCTTCTGGCAGAAAGCCTTTTTCTATTTTTTCTCCGAGACGGCGTATTTGGTCATTGCTGTCTTTTTTTAGTTGAATTTGAATATCTTGGTTCGAAGACGAATCGGCAGGATTATTGTCCATATATTAAGTATCTTACTACAAAACAAAATAAATTACGATATCACGTAATTTTTAATAATGAGGCTTTTTAAAAGGTTTATCTTTCTCAAAGGCAGACCTATTTCCTCTCTGCCATGGCCTGCCTGCTGATTGAAATTTTTCTCTTTTAAACTGCATAGATAGTGGATGTTCCGAAACAGACGGCTGCTTTTGCCTTATTTCTTTTTTCTCTCCGGAGAGCATAGACAGATTTATTCTGCCTTGCTCATCTATTTCCTTTACTGTTACCTTTACTTTATCTCCGATCTTAACAACATCATAAGGATCTTTTACAAAACCCTGCGCCATTTCGGATACATGAACCATTCCTTCTTTACCAGGTGTTAGCTCCACAAACGCTCCAAAAGGAAGGATTCTTTTTACTTCTCCGACAAATTCTTCCCCAACTCCGATTTCCCGGGTTATCCCTTTAATCCAGGTAACCGTTTTATCTAAAGACTCTTTGTCGGATCCTGTAACCGTTACTGATCCATCATCTTCAACATCAATTGTCGCGCCGGTTCTTGCCATAATATTTTTTATAACCCTGCCTCCCGGACCGATTAATTCTCCTATTTTTTCAACTGGAATATGAATCATTTCTATCTTAGGTGCGTACTCCGACAGTTTAGATCTGGTATCAGGTATTACGCTTAGCATTTTTTGGAGAATGAATAAACGTCCCTCTTTCGCGCGTCCCAAAATTTCTTCTATTTGAGCTATTGTTAATCCCGGAATCTTTACATCCAGTTGGATTGCCGTAATACCGCTGTCTGTTCCCGCTACTTTAAAATCCATATCCCCTGAAAAATCTTCCAAACCGATAATGTCTGTTAAAATAACATACTTATCTCCATCTGACATAAGTCCCATAGCCAGACCCGCAACAGGTTTTTTAATAGGAACTCCAGCGTCCATTAAAGAAAGGGTTGAACCGCAAACAGACGCCATAGAAGTTGATCCGTTTGAAGAAAGTATTTCAGATACTACTCTTATTGTATATGGAAATTTATCCTGGTTGGGAATAACTGCAACAAGTGCTCTTTCGGCCAAAGCTCCATGTCCTATTTCACGTCTGGAAGGAACTCCGATTCTTCCTGTTTCTCCAACCGAATAAGGAGGCATGGAATAATGGTGAATATATCTTTTTGATTCTTCTCCTTCCGGAGATTCTATCAACTGTTCCATTCTTGGAGAACCTAGGGTTACAACGGTTAGGGCTTGGGTATCGCCCCTTTGAAATATTGCGGATCCATGTGTTCGTGGCAAGACCGAAACTTCGGAACTTATCGGACGAATCTCGTCTATTTTCCGGCCGTCGGGCCTTTGTCCTTTAAGAATTACATTTTCTCTTATAGCACCAAAAAACACTTTTTCGAATGCTTTGGCAACCATTTTTTTATCAATCTCGCTTTCCGGATTACTAGTTTTCTCGGTTTCGAAAATAGCATCTATAATCTGTTCCTGTTCCGGACTGCTTGATTCCTTAACAGCACTTTTTGGTATAAGAGAGGCTATTTCACTGCCATAAGATTTTTTTATTTTGGAAACTAAATCCAAAAATAAAGGATCTTTTTCTGCTAGTTGCTTCTTCTTGCCGATTTTTTTAACAGCCTCTTCTATAAAATCTATAACCTTTACTGTTTCTGCATGCGCTTTTTTTATAGCTGATAATGCTACTTGCTCTGAGACTTCCGATGCGCCCGCTTCTATCATAACCGTCTTATCTTTTGTTTGAGACAAAACCATATCAAGCTCGGAAAGCTCTATTTCCCCTCTGCCAGGATTCATTATATATTCTTCGTTACCGTTATCTTTTTCTTTTACATAGCCAACTCTAACTGCGGCTATCGGCCCATTCCACGGGATAGAAGAAATACTCAAAGCAAAAGAGGTGGCAACTATAGATAGAATATCCGGTTCGTTTTCTCCGTCTACAGACAAAACAGTAATAACAATTTGGACTTCTTTTTTATATTCTTTTGGAAATAGAGGACGTATAGATCTGTCTATTAATCTTGCTGTCAGTATGGAGTCATCGCTTGGCCTTCCTTCTCTTTTAACCCATCTGCTTCCTTTTATTCTCCCGCCCGCGTATAGTCGCTCTACGTACTCTATTGTTAAAGGAAAGTAACCAAGATCTGCTCTTTCTTTGCCTTCGACAACCGTTACCAGAACCATTGTATCTCCTAATCTTGCCATAACAGCAGATGTAGCTTGTTTGGCAACCTTGCCAACAGTAAGAGTTAACGGTTTTCCCCCAAATTCCAGATTAAATGATTCTTCTTGCATAATAATCAGTTACTGCCTTGAACAGCAGAAAGTATTTTAGACAATCTTTTTTTATCTACTTTTTCCAAAAAGTTCATTAGTCTTCTTCTTTTAGAGATCATAGATAAAAGTCCGCGTCTGCTCCTCATATCGTGTCCGTGCATTTTTAAATGCTCTGTAACCTTAGTGATTCTCTCCGTTAAAAGAGCTATTTGAACTTCAGGACTGCCTGTATCTCCTTCGACCGTTTTAAACTTCTCTATTATTTTCTTTTTATCTATCGGACTAAGCGGCATATTAAATAAATTAAAAATTAACGATTTGTAGAAGTTTTTTAACTTTAAGTTTTAACTCTAAACTTTTCATTCTTAATTCTTAACTAAGATGTATTATAGCAGTTTATTTATTCAGTATCAACTGCTAAAAAGACCCCTTACCTGGCTGTATTGCGAATAACAGAGTATGAAGAATTTCCCAATAAGGTATTTCCTGAAACAATTGTCCGTATGTTATTTAATCCGTTTTTGTAAACTGTTCCTGTTAAAAGATTATATCCTTTATTTCCTTGTGCCTGCAGAAAGTAGATATGCCATTTAGTATTTGAAAATTCAGGATAGGCAAAATCACCAATTGCTAAAGTTTTTATGTTAGAAAGTCCGCTGTTATTATTGAAATCAGCAATACACAGTGCAACATTATTTGAATCACCGTTCCTTTCTAAAAAAAGAATCTTTTTCCCATCGGGAGAAAAAGATGCTTGATAGGCATTTCTATTTTCATATGTAAGCGTTGTTATTAATCCGGAGGCGTTATCAAATTGTTTAATGGCTGAATATGGCATAAGAGTTTTTGGATCATACTGATAATAATCATAGAGAATAATATTCTTATCAGACGGGTCAAAAATAGGGTGAGCTATTCCGCCTGAATAGGGATCCGGTTTAGCAATATTTGTTGATTTTCCGGTTGAAAGATTTAAAACATAAAGCGCGTTATCCGGCACGTTTGTAAAAACTTTATCTTTATCGGACACATACGCAATTCTGTCTTGGGTAGAATTAACCGCAGGGTCTGTTATCCAACTCATGGTATCTATATTGTTACTATTGCCGTTAAAAAGTGTCTTTATTTTATTTCCCGACTGATCAAAAAGCAAAAGAGAGGAATAATTAGTTGTTTTCTTAATAGCGGCTATGGCGTTTCCTAAAGCAATAGGCTCTATAAGATTCTGGTTATGGGTTATTTGACTAGCACGATTTTTATTCAGCTTATAAATATTTCCGTTGTTGCTTAGGATAATTGTATCTGTTGGCTGTATATTGCTCGTATCAAAAACCGCTGTCTGATTTTTGGGTTTTCCCTGAAAATATGCCACGGAGAACCCGACAATAAATGGTATTATGCTGAATAATATTAAAACTCGTTTTTTCATCTTGCTATTCCTTGTACATTTAATAAATTATTAAACGTTACTTGCCCGGCGTTTTTCCCAAAGATTTGAGTGATTAGTTTTGCTGAATTACTTGCGTTTGCAACAACAATACTTTGTCCGTCTATCGAGTTTCCTATGCTTGAATATATCGGCGGAGAAAGAGTAAATTGCTTTATTTTTATATTCTTATTTCTTAATAAGAAAATACCCAATTGTAAGCTAAACGCGGGAGAAACATCTGTTTTAATTTGCCCCCGCAAGCTATTAAAAATATTGGGGATTTTTAATAGAGATGATTTAGAATGAAACAGAGTATCTTTTATTGCCAAAAGTAATTCTCGCTGACGTTGCGTTCGTCCAAAATCTCCAATTAAATCTTCATGCCGGGAGCGAACGTATTGTAAAGCTTCTCCCCCCGTCATATGCTGCATACCTGCCTGGATATCAAGCCGTTGGTAGCCATACGGGTTAGAACTGTTGATGTCTGTTGGGTATGAATTATCCAACACGGGATGGACAACCTGTAGATTAATACCTCCAATAGCATTAATGCTTTTAATGAATCCGTAAAGTCCAACCCAAGCATAATGATCAATAGATATACCAAATGTTTGTTCAACCACTTTAATAGCACTCGGAATTCCTTCGTATTCAGCGGCTTGGTCTATTTTCCCGTAATTTTTTCTGTCCGGCATTCTTATCCATAAATCTCTTGGAATAGAAAACATATCTATTTCTTTTTTTGCATAATCAATATGCACGACCATCATAGTTTGAGTTAAAGGATTGCCTGTAAATTTTTGATCATTATCACTTCCTAAAAGAAGAATGTTTGTTTGATTTAATAAGGGAGTTATGTTTGTTGCTGTTTTTACAGTAATATGTTGACTAGTTGCCGTAGCAATAAATCGCTGAAGTGAATTAAGGTAGTAGGCGCTATATCCCAGAAAAAAACAAACAACAGTAAGGAAAATAACAATTAATAGACGGATAAAAAATGGTTTTTTTTGACGAGTATTAATTTCTTGCATTGGTTTATTGTAGCAATAAGGAAAGTTTTTAGAAAGTAACTTATTTAAATATAGATATTCTTTTTTCAGCACTTTTTCAGAAAAGCATGATAATCTAAATACAGATTAATTGGAGGGAGGTGAAAAATATATGATGAATAAAAATTGCGACTGTTCCCATGGGGGACACGGAATGATGATCTTAGAATGTTGTCAAGATCACAAAATGTCAAAAGAACATCTTGAAGCAAAGAAAAAGATGTTAGAAGAAAAACTTAGGTGGGTAAACGAGAAATTAGAGGAAAAATAAAATTTATCTCATAAATCTTCTAAAATACATAATTATTGCACATAGCAATATTATGTATTTAGGTTACTTAATTTCAGGTATTTTGTTTATTGATTATTCAGAGTTAATGAAACGTTATTTTTTTGCTGGCTATATTTTGACCCATTCGTTAAGAACATCGTTTACCGATTAATCCTGCGGAATACCGAACAAATCAGTTTAGTTTTTAGCAATTCTTCTCATCTTATTCCCATATTCGATTACTATACTTAGGTTTATACATTATGAAAAAAATACTTATTCTCGTGTCAATAATAATTATTATTAGTTATGTTATATATCAAAATGGATCACGATGGTTACTAAGAATTATGGCGTTGGAATCAGGTTCCGCGTCAAATATTTCTTCTGCTTCTGGGTCTTTAGGTCCAAAACCTCCATACAAAAATGGAACATATACGGGTAATTCTGTTGATGCTTTTTACGGAAATATCCAGGTTCAAGCAGTAATATCAGGCACAAAAATAACCGACGTACGATTTCTGCAATACCCAAATGACCGTGCGCGCTCCATCGCTATTAATACCCTAGCAATGCCTAATCTTAAACAAGAAGCAATTCAGGCGCAAAACGCAAACGTGGATATAATATCCGGCGCGACTGATTCAAGTAATGCGTTTATTCAATCACTCGCATCAGCATTATCTAAAGCAAAGTAAAATAATATGAAACAAACAAGATCCCTTATGGGAATGCATATAACAATTGAAGTTGCGGATAAAAATGTTAAGCAAAAAGATATAGATAAGATCTATGACTATTTTACCTATATCGATGAAAAGTTCAGTACATTTAAAACAACGAGTGAAATCTCACTTATTAATAATAATATTATAGAAAAAGATCAATACAGTTCTTGCATGAAAATAGTTCTTTCTTTATGTGAAGAAACAAAGAATCAAACAAACGGATATTTTGATATTTTTCACAATGGCAAGCTTGATCCTTCGGGATTAGTAAAAGGATGGTCAATTAAAAAAGCTTCGGACTTACTCAAAAAAAGAGGTTTTAAGAATTTTTATATTGATGCAGGGGGAGATATTCAAGTAGCAGGAAAAAATGGCAAGGGCGAATCGTGGACAGTTGGGATACGGAACCCGTTTAACAGCAAAGAAATCGTAAAAGTACTTTCTCTTGAAAATAAAGGAATAGCAACATCAGGAACAGAGATTCGGGGACAGCATATTTATAATCCCCGTAAACCCACAGCAGAAATTAAAGATATAGTAAGTCTTACGGTAATAGGACTAAACGTATATGAAGCGGATCGTTTCGCTACGGCAGCCTTTGCAATGGGAGAGAAAGGAATTAATTTTATAGAGAAATTGTCGGGATTTGAAGGATATATGATTGATAAGAAGGGTATTGCCACTTACACAAGTGGATTTGATAAGTATAAAAAATTGTAATATATGAAGAAGTTTTTTATTGTAACAGCTGTTGTAATAGCATTTATTTCATACTCAATGTACCAAAGGGTTTTTGGCATAAAGACGGCTTCTGTAGTCTTAAGCCCTAAGTCTTCCCCGCCGGTTCCAAACCAATCAAACCAATCAAGCCAATCACAAGCATTGCCAACCGCCACGCCGATACCTACTGCACAAAACACTCCTGCTCCAACTCAACCTCCGACAACTGGTTATAAAGACGGTACATTCACGGGAGATACCGCTGACGCGTTTTATGGATATATTCAAGTAGCAGTAACTATTGCAGGCGGAAAAATAACAAATGTGCAATTCTTGCAGTATCCTAACGATAATTCAACATCAAGCTATATTAATTCCCAGGCAGATCCAATGCTTTCCCAGGAAGCAATTCAGGCGCAAAACGCAAACGTGGATATAATATCCGGCGCGACTGATTCAAGCCAGGCATTTGTGCAATCACTGCAATCCGCGTTAGGTAAAGCAAAAAGCTAAAGATGAAAGTTATTGATAATTTATTAGATTCAATCACAATGTACAGGCTTGTACTGTATTATCTAATCCTCCTTCTTTTTGTTGCATGCGTTTTTAGTTTCATAGGAATTCTTCCCTATAATCCGTTTTTATTCATCTTTTCTGTTTTATTTCTTATTACGGTTTCCTGGATCACAAATAAAATCTTTGCGAACGTATTCAATGCACCTACAAACGTCGAATCGGTTTATATATCAGCCTTAATTTTAGCTTTAATTATTTCTCCGATCAACTCTTTCTCTGGTCTTCCCTTACTATTTTGGGCTGCTGTTTTAACAATGGCATCAAAATATATTTTGGCAATCAATAAAAAACATATTTTTAACCCTGTGGCAATCGCGGTTGTCCTTACCGCGTTTGGATTCAGAGGATCTGTTTCTTGGTGGATAGGCACAGCATCTATGCTGCCGTTTTCTCTTCTTGGATTATTGATTGTCAGAAAAATAAAAAGATATGATTTAGTCTTTTATTTCTTTAGTACTTCTTTACTGATTATGCTCGGGTTTAATCTTATCGAAGGAAATAATTTATTTACGACTCTTAAGCAAATCATACTATTCTCGCCTATCTTTTTCTTTGCATTTGTCATGTTAACAGAACCATTAACAACTCCTCCGACAAAAAAACTTCAGTCAATATACGCAGTATTGGTAGGAGTTTTATTTACGCCCCAATTTCATATAGGCTCGTTTTATACAACTCCCGAATTGTCATTAGTAATAGGAAATGCATTCTCTTATCTCGTCAGTCCAAAAGATAAAATAATTTCTGCTATACGGCAAAAAATACAAATTGCTCCTGACATGGTTGATTTCTTCTTCATTCCGAAAAAAAAGTTGGCATTCATTCCAGGACAATATATGGAATGGACACTACCCCACAAAAATCCTGATAGTCGCGGGAATAGACGATACTTTACTATAGCTTCCTCTCCAACCGAAGAAGCTATACGTCTCGGGGTTAGATTTTATCCTAATGGAAGCAGTTATAAGAAAGCAATGCTTGCCGTAGGTACAGATACTCCTTTTGTCGGAGCACAGCTTGCAGGAGATTTTACATTACCAAAAAATATAAATCAAAAACTTATATTTATCGCAGGAGGTATAGGAATTACGCCATTCCGGAGCATGATTAAATATTTAATTGATATTAAAGAGCATAGACCAATAATACTTTTCTATGTAAATAGAACTATTGATGAGATTGTATATCGTGACGTTTTTGATCAAGCACAGGAGGAAGGAATAAAAATAGTTTATGCATTAACGGATCAAACAAAACTTCCTCCAGACTGGAAAGGAGCAGTAGGAAGAATAGATACGGATATGATTACGCAAGCCGCGCCAGATTTTAGAGAAAGAATATTTTATCTATCCGGTCCGCGTACAATGGTTACGGCATACGAAGAAACACTTAAAAAGATGGGGATTAAGGAAAATAAAATCAAGACAGATTTTTTTCCCGGTTTTGCGTAGCTATCGGAAATACGAGAGCAATCGTTGTTCCTTTTCCGGCTTTAGAATAAAGACGAATTGTTCCTGCATGATTTTCTACAATCTGTTTTGCTATAGAAAGCCCCAGTCCGTATCCCTTTTCTGTTCGGGAAGCGTCTGTTCTGTAAAATCGGTCAAAGACTTTTTCCTGCTCTTCAAAAGGAATGCCAATTCCTGTGTCTGTAATGTTTACCAACACGGATTGTTTTTCTTGCTTTAGTTCCGTTATTATTTTACCTCCCGGCAAGGTATATTTTACCGCGTTATCCAATATGCCGGTAAACAACCGTTTCAATAATTGAGTATTTCCGTAAATCAGAAGACTTTGTTTTGAAGGAACAAATGATAGTTGAAGTTTTTTTTGTTTTGCTGATTCGCGAAAAACAGAAATTCTTTCGATAAGCAGATCCGTTATGTCTACTTGTTCTTTTTTAACGTTTTGATATTGCTTATTCTGAACTAAGAATAACATATTCTGGACAAGCGCAATTAAGTCATCTATTTCTTCTTTGTTGCTTTGCATTATCTTTTTATACTCTTCTTTTGTTCGTTCTTTTCGTAAGGCTATTTCGATCTCACCGCTCAAAATAGAAAGCGGAGTCCGCAAATCATGAGAAGCATCGGTCAAAAACTGCTTTTCCCGATCATGCGCTTTTTGTACAGGTGCGAGCGTTATACCTGTTAAGAACCACGTGATTGCAGGAACACTTAACAACAATACCGTATCAATAAGCAACAATGCATTCCTGAACTCATCCATTATAATGTCACTTACCGGTTCTATATGCGATTTGTTATTTGAAAACAGCAGCCATTTATGATCAACTTGAATATAATTATTTCGGCCGTGCTCATCGCCGAAATAATGATTCATCCATAGATAAAAACCTAAACTTAGACTCCAAAATAACACTAAAAAAATAATAGAATATAAAAGAGTAAGCTTTAAACGTGCTTTATGAAACATAAAATTATTCTCTCATTATATATCCTATTCCTCTTTTTGTATGGATAAGTTCTTTTGACTGTGGTGATATTCTAAGCTTTTTACGAATATATTTAACATACGTTTCGACAATATTTGACAAGCCTTCATATTGATAATCCCAAACATGCTCGAGTAATTGAGTCTTTGAGAGCATTATATTGGCGTTATGCATAAAATATTCAAGAAGTGCATATTCCCGTGCTGTTAGAGATATTGGTTTTCTATTTCTTGTTACAGTTTTCGTCGCGGGATTTAAAGATACATCTGCAACAGTCAGGACTACGGGATTAGCTTTGTTGCCGCGCCGAAGCAATGCTCTAATTCTGGCTGAAACTTCTGCAAAAGAAAACGGCTTAACAACATAATCATCCGCTCCGCTATCCAGTCCTGCAATTTTATCGGCAACATCATCTTTTGCCGTTAGAATTAAAATTGGTACCGTTGTATTTTTCTCACGGATTTTTTTACATACTGTGAGTCCGTCAATCTTTGGAATCATAAGATCAAGGATGACGAAATCATAGACATTAATACTTATTTTTTCTAGAGCTTCCTCTCCATCTTTAGCAACATCAACGTTATAAGATTCTTCCAAAAGCCCATTTTTTAATATATTGGCTATTTTGCCTTCATCCTCAATAATTATTATTTGCATGTTTTTATATAAAATTTATATAAAGATAGATTACTTCTTTAACGTGGCGGATGGAGATGCTTCTATGCCGGTTTTTGTAACTATACATAAAGTATTTTTTATCTCACAGGCAACGTACTTCTGAATCTCTAGAAAGTTTCCGTTGCCTTTCCTGGGAATAAGAACCCATTCAAAATCATATCCGCTATTTGTCGGAGGATTTATCAAGAGCCCTAACCTGCCTGTCTGGCTATCTCCATAATCTAAAACAGAAGTTTGAATATTCGCGTTCTTCATCTGTTGAGCAAGTTTTATAAAACTGCCGAATTCACTTTCTTTAACGTCTGTGTCTATGCTGTTTTTGAGCGTTTGGTATAATTGAATTAGCTTAGCGGGATTTAAGAGTATTTGGAGAGAGAACAATTTTTTCCTAAAAGCTCGTATTATCTTTTCTTGCCTTTTTGATCTGGCAAAATCCGTTCCTTCGGGACCTACCGCGTGGCGCGAACGCACGAATTCCAATGCTTGCGTACCATTCATATGCTGTAAGCCTTTTGAAAAATGAATATGCATATAACGGCAGGGAAACATTTGTAAATTCGACATGCCTGCCGAAGCCGTAGCCATTCGCTGAATTTCATCTTTAGTATGTCCGCATAAATCATTTTTCTTTCCGGGTATTGGATACTGGTAATCGTCAAAAGATCTGTCCACGTAAACGTCCAATCCTCCTACCAGATTGACAGCTTTTACAAAGCCATTAAAATCTATACGAAGAGCATAGTTTATGGGTTGATTTAATATTTTACTAACAACTGCTTTTGCCAGAACAAGCCCTTCACCTTTGCCTTTATTTTGCCCCAAGGCATATGCCGTATTAATTTTGCCGTTAAGATCAGGAACCCAGAGATCTCTTGGTATAGAAATAAGATTTATTTTATTTGTTTTTTCATCTATACTGGCGAATATAATGGTATCCGTCAGGTTTGGGCCGTCATGAGTTCCCCCTCCTATACCAAGCAGTAAAACATTTATATGATCATCAGTTTTTTTAAGACTCACACTGCGGTTATCTGCCAACTGCCACAAAAGGGGAATATTTTTACCTATTTCGACAACAGCCAAGGCAACTGCCAAAATACAGAAAATCAAAATATATGTAAACAGTTTTTTATTCATTTATTTTTTTAGGAAGATCTTATTATCTCCGCAAAACTTAAAGGATTAAGACTTGCTCCTCCAATCAATACACCGTCTATAAAAGGCATACTTGTAAATGATTTTACATTACTTTCTGTAACACTCCCGCCATATAAAACAGGTATATTATCCACAATTTTTTTTATTTCCTCGGCTTTTTGATTGGCATTTTCCGGTGTATCTGCTTTACCCGAACCTACAGCAAATAACGGTTCGTAGGCAACGATACAATTTTTAATTTTTAATTTTAAATTTTTAATTTGTTCTATTCTCGAAATACAGATTATCGGAGTTAACCCATTTCCTGTCGCCTGTATAATTTTTTTTGCTATCATTTCATCTGTTTCGCCAAAATACTTTCTTCTTTCGGAATGCCCAATAATTACATAATCTGCGAACTCTTTTATTTGTTCTCCATTTACTTCTCCTGTATAGGCTCCAGACCCAAAAGGAGAAATATCCTGCGCGCCAAGCTTTATTTCTGATTTATGACTTAAGATGTAAGATTTAAGAGCTGGAAGAAGAGTAAACGACGGACAAACTACGATTTCCTTATCCGCATTCTGAATTCTGAATTCTGAATTCTGAATTGATTGAAGCCATTCTTTTGCTTCAAGTTCTGTCTTATTTGACTTCCAGTTGGCAACGATATAGAGTTTTTTCATATATTCAACAAGCTCAATATAACCCTTCAATTTTCTTCAGGGTCATATGGTACAATAAAGTATCTATTGATTATATCCTATGACAGATGATTTCCTCAAGGACTTAAATCCGGAGCAAAAAAAGGCAGTTTTGACAAAAGACGGTCCAATGATAATTTTGGCAGGGGCAGGCAGTGGAAAAACAAGAGTTATTACCTATAGAGTTATTAACCTTTTATTAAACGGCGTTAAACCCGAAAATATTCTCTGCGTTACGTTTACAAATAAAGCCGCCAACGAAATGAAAGAAAGAGTCAAAAAAAACCTATCCCTCATTTCTCATCTCTCATCTTTCAATTCTCCCACGGTTTCCACTTTCCATTCTCTTTGCGCAAAAATTTTGAGGAGGGATGGAAAACATATTAATCTCTCGCCGGGGTTTGTTATTTATGACACATCCGATCAGCTTGATTTAATAAAGCAGATTTTTAAATTGCTTGGAATTTCCCCTAAAGATTATAAACCAAGTTCTATTCTGGCAACTATTTCCCAGGCAAAAAACGAATTAATTACAAGCGCTGATTATCTCTCTATTGCCCGGGGACATTTTCAGGAAACTGCCGCTCGGGTATATGTTTTATACGAAAAACTGCTCAAGGAAAACGAAGCCTTGGATTTTGACGATCTGCTGTTAAAAACAGCTGAACTCTTTTCGAAAAATAAAGAAATTTTAAACAGATATCAGGAATTATTTAAATATATTTTAATAGATGAGTATCAGGACACAAATCACGCCCAATATTACTTAACAAAAATGCTTGCTTTAAAATACAATAACATATGCGTAGTCGGGGATTTTTCTCAAAGTATTTATTCTTGGCGGGGAGCGGATTTCAGAAACCTTACAAAATTTAAAGAAGATTTTAAGAATACTCAAGTTTTTTCTCTGTCTCAAAACTATCGCTCAACCAAGGTTATTTTGGACGCGGCGTCCGCTGTTATCTCTAACAACACGACCCATCCTGTGCTTTCTCTTTGGACAGATAATCCCAAGGGGGAAGATTTAATTATCTACGAGGCAGGCAACGAAAGAGACGAAGCGCAGTTTATCTTAAACAGGATTAATGATTTTCGTTTTTCTCAAAATGATTTTAAATTAAAAGATGCCGCTGTTTTATACCGAATAAATTCACAATCAAGGGTAATCGAAGAAACATTTTTGCAAATGGGCATTCCCTATTTATTAGTCGGAGGCACAAGGTTTTACGAAAGAAAAGAAATAAAAGATTTGGTTTCCTATTTGAGGGTTTTGGCAAACCCCAAAGATCAGGTTTCCCGAAAAAGAATTGAAAAATTAGGCAAAGCAAGATTTGAAAGATTCGGAGATTTAAAGGAAAAATTAGAAATACAAGATTTGAACTCCCTTAAAACTAATGATATTTTGACGCAAGTATTTCTAGCGACTGATTATCTTTCTTTATATGATGAAAAAGACGAAGAAGATAGACAAAGGCTGGAAAATATTAAAGAACTTCGCTCTGTAGCAATGGAATTTCCTAACCTTACGGAATTTTTGGAAAACGTTTCGTTAGTTGAACAAGAATATCCTTCGGCTTCGCTCAGGGCAAGTATGCCGGATAAAAACATAAATAATGGCAATAAAGATGCCGTAACTTTGATGACAATTCACGCGGCAAAAGGATTGGAGTTTAAAACAGTCTTTATCGTAGGTATGGAAGAAGGGTTATTTCCGCACTCAAGAAGCCTTATGGATAAAAACGAACTGGAAGAAGAAAGAAGGCTTTGTTATGTGGGAATGACCCGGGCGCGGGAAAAGCTTTTTTTAACTTATGCCAGAAAACGTTTATTCTTTGGTCAAAGAACCTCAAACGTTGTTTCAAGGTTTATTTTTGAACTGCCGGAAAAAGTTTTAGAAAAAAGCTTTAGTAATTTAAATTCAGAAAACGATGCACCTGAGTTTTTATGATTCATAATAGAAACTCAAAGTGTAAAGTGCAAAAATCAAAGCCAAAACTTAAAGCTAAAAGCTATTTATTTTTGAGTTTTGAATTGTAATTTTGAATTTTGAATTTTGAATTTTTATGGTTGTTAAAGATGTTACCGACAGAGATAAGAAAGACTTGAATAGCATTGCAGCTCACCCATTACAGTCATTCGAGTGGGGTGAATTCAGAAAAAAAACCGGAATAAAGGTTATTCGGGGAGATAATTTCCAACTAACCGTACATCAGATTCCCCATACTCCTTGGGCTATCGGATATATGCCTAAAGGGCCGCTCCCGGATCAAAAAATGATGACTGAACTTTATAAAATTGGCAAAGAAAATAAATGTATTTTTATCCAACTTGAACCGAATGTTGAAAAAAATAAACTACCTCAAAATTGGAAATTGGAAATTGGAAATTGGAAATTGCGCGAAGCGGCTCATCCCCTCTTTACCCGCTACACCTTTATTCTTGACCTAACCAAATCTGAAGAAGAATTATTAAAAAATATGCATCCGAAGACCCGTTATAATATCCGCATTGCCCAAAAACACGGCGTAGAGATTACCGAGGATAATTCTGATACGGCTTTCGAAGAATATCTAAAATTAACTGAAGAAACAACCAAACGGCAAAGATTTTTTGCTCACAGCGAAAAATACCATCGGCTGATGTGGGAAACGTTGAAAAGTCAAAAGTCAAAAGTCAAAAGTCAAAAGTTGGATACGGATAAACTGACTGCGCATTTATTCTTAGCTAAATATCAACCAAAAAATATCTCTCACCTCTCACCTCTCACCTCTCAATTCGTCTTGGCCGCTTGGATTTTATTTGTTTTTAAGGATACGCTTTATTATCCTTACGGCGCATCAAGCAATAAACACCGCGAAACCATGGCGTCAAATCTTTTGATGTGGGAAGCGATCCGCTTCGGGAAAAAATTAGGTCTTAAAAAGTTCGACATGTGGGGCGCGCTAGGACATGCTCCTGATAAAAACGATCCGTGGTACGGCTTTCACAGGTTTAAAGAGGGTTATGGCGGAGAATTGACGGAGTTTGTCGGAAGTTTTGATTTTGTAATAAATCCCCTGTTTTATGAGGTTTATAAAATTGCAGATAAACTTCGCTGGCTGTTTTTAAGACTAAAATGAAACTTGCCCAAAAAATAATCGGCAAACTGGAAAATATCCATCCTTTATATATTTTTACAGTCTTATTTTTACTAACTCTGATTGTCTACGGCGTTTCTCTTTCCAACGGTTTTGTTTGGGATGACGAGGAACAAATAGTCAATAATGCAATTATCCAAAACTTACACAACATACCCTATTTATTTACCGCAAGCACTTTTAACACCGGCGGAGCAGGAGGTCTTTCGGGTTGGTATTATAAACCGCTAATGCCTTTTGTGTTTTCCATAATTTTCTGGATGTTTGGCAATAACGCCTTTGGTTTTCATCTTTTTGACATCTTTTTGCATTTTATTAACGGAGTTTTAATATTTATTCTGTTTAGAAAAATATTTCTCTTACAAAAACTGCGGTTTGCAACCGCTATTCCTTTTATTCTCTCTATGATTTTTATTGTCCACCCGGCGAATACGGAAAGCGTTGCCTATATCTCAAGCACCCAGGAACTTTTATATGTTTTTTTTATGCTGTTTGCTCTCTTATTCACTTTTCGTGTAT
>JAJZOC010000053.1 GCA_021852095.1 bacterium
TCTGAAGGCACAGCAGAAGATCTTACTAAGCAAACAAAAACGGCAACATTGGAAGACGCATTTCTGGCTTTGACAGGTAAAGCAATTAGAGAAGAAGAAGCAAGTTCGGCAGATAGAATGAGGATGAGAAGAAGAGCTGGAGGAAGATAAAAATTAGATATGAATGCTATTTACATTTTGTGGCTGCGTGAGATTAAGCGGTATTCAAGGTCAAAAGCTAGGATAGTTGGTTCTTTAGGTCAGCCTTTGCTTTTTCTGGTTGCCTTGGGATTTGGTTTATCTTCTGTTTTTCAAAAAGCAGGTGCCGGAAATTATTTTCAATTTTTGGCTCCCGGCGTTATTGCCATGGGAATCTTGTTTACTGCCATTTTCGCGGGCATTCAGGTTATTTGGGATAAAGAATTTGGTTTTCTGAAAGAAACTCTTGTCGCGCCTGTCTCAAGACTTAATATTATGCTTGGAAAAACTTTGGGAGGGGCAACCATTGCCATATTTCAAGGGATTATTGTTTTAATTTTGTCTATTTTTATAGGATTTAAACCATCTAATCCGGTTCTTATTCCCCTAGCCTTTATTTATATGGCTCTTATCGCCATACTTTTTACCGCTCTTGGCACAGCAATTGCTTCGGTATTAAATGACATTAGCGGATTTCAGCTTATCATGAATTTTTTGGTTCAGCCCCTATTCTTTCTTTCCGGAGCGTTATTTCCGTTAAACGGTTTGCCTAAATTTTTATTTATTATTACCGCTTTAGACCCCCTGTCTTACGGCGTTGACGGATTAAGAGGCACTCTTTCTTCGGTTAATCATTTTAGTTTGCTTATGGATTTTTCAGTCCTTTTTATTCTTGCAGTAATTGTTATATCTATAGGAGGATTTCTGTTTTCAAAAATCCAGACATAAATTTATTTAAAATCCCGATGTGTCAAGTCAGTACACATCGGGGGTGTACTAGCTTGCAATATCGTTAGTTTGCCCTTTTTTCCTTCTTAATAGATATATGTATCCTGCCCATATACATCCCCTACTTCGTAAATCAACAATTTTTCCTTCATCCATTAACTTAAATGCATCTTCAAAAGTCATTTCTGCCTTTTCGATATTCTCATCAGCGTCGGGGTTATTTTTGCCATGAGATAATCCTTCTGCGAGAAAGAAATAGTTTAATCCTTCTTCGTGAATACCATTATGATGGGTACTAATATGTGTCCACTTTTTGGCAGATATACCTATTTCTTCTTGAAGTTCTCTTTTTGCAGATTCGAGAGGATTGGAATCACGCAATTCTCTTCTACCCATAGGCACGCCGTATATCCATCCGTGATTATACCGATATTCTTTTGCAAGAATTATTGTTCCCTCTGTAGTTACCGGCAGAATCAAAACCCCCTCAGGGACTTGAAGTATCTCGTGGATTTCTTGTTGTCCATATCTGCATCTTTATCATTTATTCCAAACGTACTTGACCCAATCCAAATAATACCGACAAGGTTTTGATGATTAACATACTTTTTACTGACTTTTAATGCGATATTTTTATATAAATCCATTTTATTATACTAATTTAGGTCTTTTTCAAACTTGTTCCATTTTTTAAAAGCCTTGCTGATTGACAGAATTCCCAACAGATACCTCAAAAATACAATTTGTTGGATAAGCCAGCCGAAAAACCCATAAACTTTAATTCCCCAATTTAACTCCGCCGCCGCGTAGCGTCCGCATAAAGGCACCACGTATCCGAAGTGTTTATATTGATACCCTGTAAGAGGTATCTTATTAATTAGTCTGCCTATATTTTCTGCGGCAATCTTTCCCTGATCTTCTGCCACCTGAACAACTTGAGGAATCTGTATATTAGTTTTAGTGTCCACAAAGCATGCGATATCTCCTATGGCGAAGACATTATCTAGATTGGCAATTTGCAGGGTTTGCGTTACCGGTATTTGACCTCTTTTATTCGTTGGAAGATCACTTTTTTTAGCAAGGGAATTTCCTTCTATGCCGCCTGTCCAGAGCAAAATGTCGTAATCATATTTTTTTCCGTCGTCTGTTTCAATTATTTCATTGGTAATATTTTTAATATGAGCGCCGACACATAAATCTATCCTTTGATGAAGAAGTCTTTTTTCAGCAGTATCAGAAACCTTTAAATCAAGTTCTTTTAAAAGCCTTTCGGATCCTTGGATTATTTTTATATCAATATATCCAGGCGGAAGATTGTGGATTTTGCTTAAGTAGTTTCTATATTTTGCTATTTCTGCGGCCAGTTCTGTTCCTGAAAATCCTCCGCCTCCTATAATAATGCGGGTTTTTTCTCCTGCCGCAGCTTTTTTGCGATAAATGCTGTCTATGCTGTTTTTAATTTTTACCGCGTCTTTCAGATTTTTCAAAGGCAGGCTGTATTTTTCAAGACCCGGTATGTCAAAGTAGGAAGGTTGGCTTCCCAAAGCAATTATCAAATAGTCATATTGTATCTTTGTTTCATCTGCAAGCGTTATCGTTTGTGTGTTAGTGTCTATTGTGCCAATTTTAGCCTTTATGATTTTTATTCTGTCTTTAAAAATTTCTTTAAAAGGGATCGCAATGTTAGATTGTGTTTCTTCAGCGGTTGCGACTTCATATAAAGAAGGAGTGAAAAGATGATAGTTATTTTGATCAATAAGGGTTATCTCTATCTTGTAGTTTAATTTTTTGTTCAGCAGGGTAAGAGCCGAACTGACTCCGCCAAAACCTCCGCCCAAAACTACAATTTTTGTCATTAATGTAAATGATATCTCTTTACATATAGAATTTCAAGATTATATACTTATTTCATTGTGAAAAGTTTTTGGTTATATTATTTTCTGACAGTTTTTCTAGGACTTATACTTTTTTTTATTATCTTATGGTTTACTTATCCGCTTCTAAAAAAAAAATCCGATTACAGTTTTTCCCATCCCTGGCTTTTTAAATCTTAAAAAAAATGATGAGGTTTCTACGCTTTCTTTATGGCTGCCTAAAATTTTTGTCCAGTCTAACTCATTGGAAAAACCTAATATATCCGCTGTTTCCGCCTTAACCTACGATCTGACTTTGAAAAAGACTCTATTTATGAAAAATCCTGACAAGAGAGTTCCTATGGCTTCGCTAACAAAAATAATGACGGCAATTATTGCTTTAGAAAATCCTAAAAAGAATGATCAGTATTTTGTGCCAAAGGAAGCATTAGTAGGAGAAGACAGCATGGGTTTATCTGCAGGTGAAATATTGTCCCTTAAAGATTTGATGTATGGGCTTGTACTGCACAGTGCAAACGACGCGGCGGAAACGCTCGCGTATAACTATCCGATGGGCAGAAACGCATTCATAAAGGCTATGAATGATAAAGCAAAATCTTTAGGATTGTCCGATACTCATTTCACCAATCCTTCGGGTTTGGAAGGCGACGGAAAACAATATACAACAGCGTATGATCTTTTGGTTATGACTAATTATGCGTTGTCTAATTTTCCTCTATTCGATAAAGTAGCCGCGACATTTACTTATGATATCCCCTACTCTTCTTTGCATAAGGCATATTATTTGGAAAACGAAACCAATCTTTTAACAAGTTATCCTGGGGTAAAGGGCGTAAAAACAGGCTATACGCCGGAGGCGGGGCTCTGTTTGGTAACATATCTTGACTATGATAATCACAAAATTATCAGTATTATCTTGGGAAGCAATAATAGAAGGCAGGAAATGAAAGATCTTTTGGATTATTCCTTAAAATCGGAAGGCATCACTCCCCCGCCCCATTCTTAGCTGTTGAATAGAAAAGGTGTTTGGGGTAAAATAAAAACAAGCCGCGGTGGTGGAATGGCAGACACGAAGGCCTTAAGAGCCTTTACCAGCAATGGTGTGAGAGTTCGACTCTCTCTCGCGGCACCAAATGGGTTACTTGATTTTTCAGTATTAGTATCAAAAATAGTCTGACAGAAAAAAAATATTAGTAAACTTTATACTTCCTTATTTAGAATATTGCCTTTTGTGTTATTGTCTATTTTCTCACCTTTATTGTTATAAGTTTTACTAACATCGGTAGTTTTGTCTGATCTTGTCTTTTCTTCTGT
>JAJZOC010000021.1 GCA_021852095.1 bacterium
GCTTTTGTATGAAACCTTCCCTGATGACCGGTTATGCCCTGGACTATAACCTTCGTATTTTTATCCATCACTATTGCCATACTACCTTGATAACTCCACCGCTTTTCTAATTGTCTCTTCTAAATCTGTAAATGCCTCTATGCCATTCCTTCTTAAAATCTCCTTCCCTCTTTCTTCATTAAAACCCTTCAGCCTCACCACTATTTTAAACCTTATGTTTAACTTTTTAATTGCGTTCACTACCCCTTCTGCGACGGTATCTGCTTTTGTTACTCCGCCGAATATGTTTATTAATAAAACTTTAGGGCTTGAATCCTTTACCAATTCTATTGCCTCTTCTACTTTAGCAGGATCATCCGTACCACCTAAATCCAGAAAGTCCCCGGCATTGCCCCCTGCTAATTTAATCTGATCTATTGTAGCCAGGGTTAAACCAGCCCCGTTTGCTATTAAACCGATATTTCCACCCAATCTTACAAAAGATATCCCTTTTTCCTTTGCCTTCATCTCTAATGGATCCGTAGAATATTCATATTTTTTGTATTCTGTATGTCTAAAAAGAGCGTCGTCTTCGATTGTAACTTTTGAGTCTAAGGCTATCAACCCTAAATTAGAAAGTGCCAAAGGATTTATCTCTACCAATTCTGCATCTTCTTTAATGAATATCTGCCACATTGAATTCAACAAAGAATAAAACTGTTCTTTGTATATCTCGTCTAATCTAATGAACGAAAAAGCCTGCCTCTTTATATAATCCACCATTCCAAGAAATATATTTATTTTAAAGCTCTTTATGCCTTTTTTAGGTATTTTTTCTACATCAACTCCCCCGAATGGAGAAACTAAAAGAATGGGTGTTTTATTGCTTCGATCTAAAGTCAATCCGATATAAATCTCTTTTTTATGTGGGATCGCCTCTTCGATCAGAAAGAATTTAGCCTTGAAACCGCTAAAATCCACCTTACTCACATTTTCTATAGCTTTTTTTAATTCTTCCTTGCTTTTAACTTTTACAACGCCGCCGCTTTTTCCCCTGTGACCAGTGGGTACCTGTGCTTTCACTACGCACTCTTTTTCCAAAGGGTTTATATCAGAAATTGAATTTATTACGTATCCTTTTGGGATTTTTATCCCGTACTTTTTGAACAATCTCTTTCCTTCAAATTCAAGCAGATCAACCATCTTATATTAAAAGATTCATTGTATATTAAAATTTAATTCTATATAAAAAATTTAAGAGACGCTGCCAAAAGATCAGAAGAACCCCCAAATAAAAAGCTGTATTTAACTATAACTTATAACTTTTCTCACTGCCATTACGAATTCTTTCGCATTATCCAAAGTAATAACAGTATCTTTTTCACTTATTTCGGCGAGAACATCATAAGAACTTATTTGTCTAATATCTGATGCCTTTTTAAGATATTTAGAGAATTTGCCATCTATTTTACCTGTTTTTACATAATACTTGCTAAATAAAGATAAAACGCCTTGGTGGGTTTTGGGAGGTTTAACCCCTACTTTTAGTATTGCTGCGTTAGCGGAATAAAACATGGCATAATATGCAAGGCTACTAGCTACTCTAAAGTCAGATGCTTTAAAATTGGAATAAGCTGTATTAAGCGTATTATTTGCCAACTTAACATAGCTTTCAATCAATTTTTGAGAATAACCATTTTCCATACAACCTAACTGCATCTTCTCTTACATTCTCTATAAATGGCACTCTTAAAGCCACCTGTTTCGCCAACTCATTTGGCGTGACAAAAACCATGGATAAAAAAAACGAGAAATCATTTTCGTATTCAAAGTCCGTTGCAATTGTGTAAATTTTATCCTTAAAAACAGAGTTATGAGCATAATTTGTTATTATTAGTAAGTCTATATCACTGGTTTTTTTTGCTTCTCCTCTGGAAACAGATCCATAAAGAAGTATCGCGTCTATTTTATTCCCTAGTTTGGTTACTGCACGTTTGGCAAATTCCACCGCAAAATCCTTGTACTTTATATTTATTGTGCTTGCCATATAATTTTATGATTATTTTGGGATTTAAATCTTAACGAATGAATCTGTAGTTTCACTTGCCAGATATTTTTATATCATCTATAAGTAAAGAAGGTGCGTACACTCTGTTTATATTTTTAACATTTGAACCCGATTGTTAAACATATGAATACTTTGTTTTTTTATTTAAATGTTTTGCTCGACATTACGCCTGGACATAAAATGAAAGTAGGGGTAAAGGTATATTGGATGAGAAACGGCACACCTTTTATATCATTTGCCGGAGATTTTTATGTTGTCTATTAGTATTGCAGGAGCATGTATCCCTCCCAATGCCCTTACATCCGAACCTATTTTTGTGATATTCTGCAGCATATCCAACATGTTTCCACCGATAAGCGTCTCCTTAACCGGATATTTTATCTCACCATTCTCAATATAGTAGCCTATAGACACCATTGAGGAAACATCTCCCGTTAAGATATTTGGTGCATCTTCGGTATTTACTAGGTAGATCCCTTTGTCAACCTTTCCCACCAAATCCAATAAACTGTCTTTCCCTTTTTTTATTATGGCATTGACAGGCCTTATTCCGCCGGATGTTAAACTAAAATCATTCCCCTTTGGCTTTTCATTTAATTTCTCAGCGCTGTAAATGTCATTTAAGTAATTTACAAACACCCCTTTTTTTACCAAGTATTTATCTGTTGTTGCCACCATCTCATCATCAAAATTTCTGTTGTACATGCTTCCGCTTAAAAAGCGCGAATCATAGATATTGAAAATTTTTGAAGCAACCTGCTTGCCCCTAAATTTACTAAGAAAACTTCTTTTTTTGAGTATCTCTTCCCCGTTTATTGCATCAAAAAGACTACTAACGAAATCTATGCTTGCCTTCGGATCCAAAAGCAATTTACCATAAACAGTCGGGGCGGGTCTTGCATTAAGCATTGATTTAGCCATTCTAACGGCAGAATCTAGGTTATTCATAATATCTAAACCATTAATGTGCCTTGCTTCGGAAAACTCCATGCCGCTGCCCTGTTCGCTCCCGTCTCTGGAAATTACTTCGCTTTCCATACCCGCAGCCTGGCTTTGAAAATCCGCTCTTGACCCGGAATCATTTGCAGCCGAAAAAGCCATAGTTTGATGCGAAAGGAATGAATTTATAGAGTAAACTAATTTCTCTTTTTTTATCCTGTTAACTGACTTCATTACACTGTTGACATCAAAATTTTCTTCGCGAGTAACAACTTTTTGTACTAATTTCTTATTTGAAATGTAAAAATGTTTCTGATTATCGGAGGAACCAAACATCTTTGCAAGATTGTAGGTCTTTTTTATGGCTTCTTGGATATCCTGATTATTTCGTTTGTTCAGCCTAAAAGTGGCCTCCTTCCCTTTGTATATGCAGTCTATAACAAGTGATGATAGTTGTTTGCGTTCTTCTCCTGTAAAATGCGAATTTTCTACTTTTATTGTTTTTACGTCCTGTTCTAAAAGGTAGATTTGTATATCTGCATCATTAATCCTGCTTCGTTTTATCTCTTCAAATAAAGAGTCACTGTCCACCCACAACCACTCCCCTAACACGGATATTCGGTCCGCCGCTGGTAACCGGGACCCACTGGCCCATTTTCCCGCAGCTCCCGCCCTCAAATTTTATATCTTTGCCTATCGCATCTACTCTGTTTAATATATCCAAAGTACTGCCTGCCAAAGCCGCATCTCTAACATATTCTTTAAGCTTTCCATTGACTATCCTCCTCCCATACTGTGATTTGAACATAAATTTACCGCTTCCAGGATCCGTATAACCGTAATTAAAGCCATAAAATGCGATGCCCTCCTTTATTCCCTCATAGATATCATCAGAAAAGTCCCCTGCTTCTATAAAGGTATTTGACATTCTTGGGATAGGTAAAGAACCAAAATCCGTTGCTCTCGCCGCACCATTAAAAGGCGCGTTTAGCTGGCTTGCGGTTTCCAATGAGTTAAGATAGGTTTTTAACACACCATTTTCAACCAACCTTCTTTTCCTAGGTTTTACCCCTTCTTGATCTA
>JAJZOC010000068.1 GCA_021852095.1 bacterium
CCAAACTTCCCGAGCCAGATAAAAATATTCTTTTCTGCTGTTTAGAATCTTATCTGTTTTTATAAACCTTTGTACATCCTTAATCTGGGTTTTATGTTGCATTAAAGCTTTAAGTTTCTGGTCAAATGTGTTTTTTACATCCACTACTGTTGTGATACGCTGATTTGCAACCCCTCTGACTTTACCAAAGGCGTTATAGGAGATACCTTGTTTTTCCAGAATTTTAATATTGCTTCGGGGATTAGCCGTGTAGTAAAGCCGAACATGCTTTATTAAATCTTTAGCATAGAGATCAAAAGCAAGTGTGGTAACTTTGTTCATTTTGATATGGTCGGGATGTTTGGAGCCGCCGTCTTTATTAAAAGTAAACACTAGATCGGGTTTTTCTCTTTGCATTATTTTAAGAACAGGCTGGACAAGTTTTGATTTTGGGATATTTTTTAATGTGCCGTCTATAAAATCCAAAAAGTAAACATTGGAGATTCCTAAAATCTTTGCGGCTTTCAAAAGTTCTCTTTCTCTGGTTTTTCCAAGCTCTTCTTTAGTACATACTGGCGGATCCCCAAGTTCTCCTTCTTCTCCTCTTGTTGCAGTAATAAGTTTTACTTCAACCCCTTTTTTTATAAGCTTGGCTATCGTGGCACCGGAGGAAAAACTTTCGTCATCTGGATGTGCAAAAATAAATAATGCTTTCATAATAAATATTATACACTTTTTAAAATATGTAGTAGAATATAAAAAACCATATGCTTAGACTATATAATTCATTAACCAGAAAAGCAGAAAACTTTGTTCCTGTAGAGAATAAAAAAGTTACTATTTATGTTTGTGGGATTACCCCTTATGATACGACTCATCTAGGCCACGCTTTTGTGTATATGTCTTTTGACGCACTTATAAGATATCTGCAGTTTCGGGGATATGAAGTAACATATACCCAAAACGTTACAGACATAAACGACCGAGACAAGGATATTTTGCAAAGAGCAAAAGAACAGAATGTTTCCTGGTGTAAACTGGCGGATTATTGGACAAAAAAATTTTTAAAAGACATGAGAGATTTAAATTGGAAAATGCCAAACCATTATTTAAAAGCATCGGAAAACATTACGGAAATGATAGATCTTATAGAAAGACTGATTAAAAATGGATTTGCTTACCAAAAAAATGGCAGTGTTTACTTGGATATTTCAAAAAAGAAAGATTTTGGAAAACTCTCGGGTTTTAACAGAAAAAAAATGCTTGAAATAGCGAAAAATTTTGATGAAGATATAGATAATCCGGACAAAAAAGATAAATTAGATATTACTCTTTGGCGATCAAGTTCTAAAAACCAACCGGTACATATACCCTCTTTTGATTCTTCTTTTGGAAAGGGGAGGCCGGGCTGGCATATCGAATGTTCTGCTATGAGCATAAAAACTTTGGGGGAGCAAATTGACCCATTCGACAAGCTCAGGGTCAATGGTGAGCATTATCGAACCATTGACATTCATGGCGGAGGAATTGACCTTATCTATCCTCACCACGAAGCAGAGATAGCGCAATCGGAAGGAGCAACTCTTAAATCTCCTTTCGTTAAATATTGGATGCACGTTGGAACGGTGTATTACAAAGGAGAAAAGATGTCAAAATCTTTGGGCAATTTGGTAATGGTTTCGGATCTTCTCAAGAAATATTCAGCTAATGCGATTCGTTTTCTCCTGCTGTCCAAGAAAAGGGAAGAAAAATGGGAATTTGAAGAAAAAGATCTAATAAAAAGTGAAAAACAAATTTCACTGATTTTAAAAGCCTTGAAACAGAAATCTAAAGAAAACAGAGATAACGATAAGTATATTAAAAAATTTATTAGTTTGATGGATAACGACATAGATACTCCTCGAGCTCTTAAGTTAATGATAGATTTGGCACACAAATCAGAAACATTGCCTCTTAAAACAATCTTTTCCGTTTTAGGTTTTACTCTATGAAAAAAATTGCTGTCTATATATTTTTGTTCTTATTTTTTTTTGGGTTTTCGATGAAAACTTCTTACGCGATTGTTAATCCCTTAAGTGTTCCGAATAACAAGTTTGGTATTCATATATTGTTTACCTCCGAATTACAGGAAGCTTCTGCTTTAGTAAATTCAAACGGCGGAGATTATGGCTACGTAACCATTCCCATTCAGGCGGGAGATAAAAATATAGGAAAATGGCAGAGATTTCTTAACAATGCAGGAAAATACCATCTAATTCCCATCATAAGGCTTTCTACGGAAGGAGATTATTTTAATACAAAAGTTTGGCGAAAACCTAATGATATGGATATTGTGGATTTTGCGAACTTTCTAAATTCGCTGAACTGGCCGACTAAAAACAGATATATTGTAGTTTTTAATGAGCCCAATAGAGCAGACGAATGGGGAGGATCCGTTGACCCGGCTGGATATGCGAAAATTCTAAGCTATGCTTATTCTGTTTTTAAATCAAGAAATAAAGACTTTTTTATAATCTCTGCCGGACTTGATAACGCCGCAGCAAATAATGGAAACCAATCTATGAATGAATATGATTTTTTGACTCAAATGCAAGAAGCAGTACCGGGAATTTTTAACCAGATAGATGGCATAGGCAGTCATTCATATCCGAATCCTGGTTTTGAACAAAGTCCTCAAAACGGAAGAGAAGGTGTTTCGAGTTTTAAGTACGAGAAATCTTTGATAGAAAGTTTTACGAATCGTGATCTTCCAATTTTTATTACAGAAACAGGATGGTCAAACAAGAGGGTTTCCGGTAAACAGATAAAATCTTATTATGATGAAAGTTTTAACTCAATATGGAACGAAAAAGATATCGTTGCCGTAACACCTTTCTTGCTTTCTGCCGGGTCAGGGCCTTTTACAGAGTTTTCTTTTGTAGATCCTAACGGAACACAAACGGCATCATACAAAGCTATAAAAGATTTGCCAAAAATTAAAGGCGAACCGGTACTTGCTCCGCTTGTTTTAAGCGCCAGGATACAGCCGCAAAAATTGATAGTTCAAGATTTTGATCACAGTAAATCATCCTTTTCTGTATCTAAGATAGAAGTTCCGCCTTTTGTTAAAATCGCGCTGAAATGGCTTCTCAAATTATAGTATGGTAAAATAAAGTTCAATGAACGAGGAAAAGAGTTTTCATAGCGCTACATACGGAGACATAGCCCTTAAGGACGTATTTTTAAAAATAAAATCTTTTTTGGAAAAGGATCCGAATGCCGCATATAGCCTTGTTATAGGCACGGATTCACATGAAAGATTTTATTCAAAATCGGAAAAGTCGCTATATCTTGTAACAGCGGTTGTAGTTCATAGAAAAGGCTTTGGAGGGCAATATTTTTGGACGGCAAAAAAGATTTCTAACATAAAAACTTTAAGAGACAAAATTTATGCCGAAACCACAACCTCAATTGAATTCGCTGGACTATTTATGCCTAAGCTTAGAAAAATACTTAATGGCAGTACTCCTAAATATAATTTGGAAATACACATTGATGTGGGAGAACATGGGGATACAAGGGAGATGCTTAAAGAAGTTGTGGGAATGGTAACCGGCAACGGCTTTACAGCCAAAATAAAACCGGAGGCGTACGGAGCGTCGTATGTCGCGGACAAACACACATAACAATAAGCAAATAAACAAATACTACAAATGATAAATCAATATTACAAATTCTAAATAATACAAATGTCAAAATATTTAGTATTTGAAATTTAGATATTTGAGATTCATTTGCTTATTTGTTTATTGGATTATTTGTTTATTAACGTATGGAGTGGGAAGAAGCAATGGACATAAAGGAAAATATAAAAGAAATACTTTCCGTTCTGGAATTTCCCTATATAGATATTTCCAGGATATTTTGTTTTAGAACTACCGGATCAAAATCAAGAAGCTATGCCAGAATATGGTGT